>NZ_JBJDRL010000021.1:0-70218 GCF_044987475.1 Microbacterium sp. ZW CA_36 | reverse complement strand
GTCCCCGGCGGCGTCGTAGGCGAGGCCGAGCCGGTACCAGGCCCGCCAGTCGTCGGGGTGGGCCTCAGCCTCCGCGCGGTAAGCGGGGAACACGGCATCCCCGTCCTCGCGCAGGACGCGGCCGCTCGGGCGCACCGCGACCTCGTCGGCCGGCAGCCCTCCCTCAGCCTCCAGCCGCCGGCCGAGCTGCTGCGCACGGACGCCGAACCACAGCTCGCGGCCGAGCGCCCAGGCGGCGATGACCGGGAGGACGACGAGGGCGATGCCCATCGCGATGCCGATCGGATCGCCGCTCGCGATCAGCAGCCACGCGCGCTGCCCGACGAGCACGATGTACAGCGCGAGCAGCGCCGCCATGACGACGACGCCGATGCGAGCGCTCATGCGCCGGTCGCGCGGGCGACCTGGCCGGGCACCCCACCCTCGTCGACGGGTCGCCCGTCGGCGGGTGCCGTGCGACCGCCGATGCCGACGTCGATCAGGCTGTCGAGTCCGATGATGACTCCGGTGGCGTCGCGCGCCGCCGCGAGGGCGAGACGGATGCCGGGACCGTACGCCTGCGCGGGCTCCACGGTGTCGTGCACAATCGTGAGGGACTCGCCGGCTCCCGAGAGGACCGTCTCCTGGCGGGCGACGACTCCGGGGCGGCGCAGCGAGTGGATCGGCACGCTGGCGACCTGCTGTCCGCGGGCGCGCTGGTCGACGTGGGGCGACTCGACCGGGCCCACCGTCTCACGGGCGGACGCGATGAGCTCCGCGGTGCGCACCGCGGTGCCGCTCGGCGAGTCGATCTTGGTCTCGCGGTGCGCCTCGACGATCTCGATCGAGGGGAAGAAGGGCGCCGCGGCCGCCGCGAGGGCGGAGCCCAGCACCGAGCCGATCGAGAAGTTGGGGATGAAGACCGCGCCGGTGCCCGCCGCCTCGACGAGCGGGCGCACGAGAGCGATGCGCTCGGCGGACCACCCGGAGGTGCCCACAAGCACGTTGATGCGGCGCTCGATCGCCGCACGCACGACATCGATCGACACCGCCGGCGTCGAGGCGTCGACCACCAGATCGGCGCCGTCGAGCTCGGACAGCTCGGAGCGCGACGACAGGACGCCCGCGACCTCGAACCCGGGCTCGGCCTCGACCGCGTCGCGGATGATCGCGCCCAGCTTCCCAGTGCCGCCGACGATGGCCACGCGTGTCGTCATGGATCCATCCTAGGCGGCGCCCGGACACCACTCCTGGCGGGCGGCAGCCGCGCCGACGCCTACCCTGGAGGGGTGGTGAAACTGCGCTCCTCCCCCGTCGACGCACCCGATGCACACGCACTCCTGGCCGAGTACTTCCAGATCCGCACCGAAGGGTTCGCGGTCCAGGGCGTCTCGTATCGCACCACCTTCCCCGATCCGGCGGCGTTCATGCCGCCCGCAGGCGTCTTCGTCGTGCTCGACGACGACGAGGGCGTCGCCCAGGGCTGCGGCGGCATCCGTCTCATCCCGGAGGGGCCGCTCGGCACCCGCTACGAGCTCAAGCACCTCTACCTCCGCCCGTCCACGCGCGGCCGCGGCTGGGGGCGCCTCATCGTCGAGGACCTGGAGCGGCGAGCCCGCGAGTTCGGGGCGGCCGAGCTCGTGCTCGACACCCACCACTCGCTCGAGGCGGCCGGCGCCCTCTACGCGCGCACCGGCTTCGAGGCCATCGAGCCCTACAACGACAACCCCAACGCCTCCCGCTGGTACGGCAAGGCGCTCTGAGCGCAGGCCGGTCGTGGGCCGCGTCAGACCGGGTAGACCTCGGGAAGGCCGGTGCGCAGCTCGACGGGCAGGTGCGCCATGTCGTTGTGCGACAGGAGCGTCCACGGGCGCCCCTGCTTCTGCGCGATCACGGTCAGGCCGCAGTGCGCCTGGTTCAGCGTCATCCACCGCCAGTCCGGCGCCTGCAGCACCTCTCGGACGAACCACGCGATCACGAAGTTGTGCGTGATGAGCAGCTCGTGCACCTCGCCGCGCTTGCGGGCGAGGAACTCGCTCGTCGCATCGGCCATCTGTGCGCGTCCGGCCTCGACCTCGGCCTCGGTGACCGAGCCGAAGAACGGCTCGAAGGCCGCCGGCGTCTCGTCGGTCATGCCGGTGGGCACGCAGTCGAACAGCAGCGCCGACGGCTCGGGCGACAGCGACGGCATGCGCTCGGCCACCGCCCGTGCGGTCTGGCTCGCCCGCTCGAGCGGCGAGTGCCACACCGCGTCGAACGGAACCCCCGAGAGTCGATCCGCGAGCAGCGCCGCCTGCCGGCGCCCGCGAGGGGACAGTGGCCCGTCGATCAGTCCGTGCTCGGCATCCTGGTGTTCGCCGTGCCGCACGAGGTAGATGTAGTGCGTCACGCAGCTCACTCCGTCGGGGGTCACGTGCCGGGGAAGGCACTTCCTCCACACTACGACACCCCATAGACGCCGCCCGCGAGGCTGTGGAGGGGCGCGTCGCCCCCGCTCTGGGAGCGTTCGGCCCTACTCCGAGGCGCGCGCGATATCGGACAGCTGGGCCCGGCTGAGCCGGACGCCGACGCCCTGCACGAGCTCTTCGACGTGCTGCGGCGCGTACGCGTTCACGATCGGCGCGACGACGAGCTTCTGCGCGAGCAGCCACGCCATGGCCACCGCGGCGTCGGGCACGCCGAGCTCGGCACCGACGGCGTCGAGCGCACGGAGCGTCCGGCTGCCGCGACGATTCAGGTTCGCTGCCAGCTGCGCGCCGCGCACCGACAGGGCGCCCCGCAGCTTCGACCGCTGCCGGCCCGCCAGGAACCCGTGCTCGAGAGCGTGGGACGGCGTCACGGCCATCCCCTGCGCACCCGCGACGAGGCGCAGGTCGGCATCGAACTCGTGGCGGCGCAGCACGTTGAAGGGGACGTCCAGCACCGTGATGCGCGGATAGCCCGCCGACGCGAAGATGCGCGCCTCGACGAGCTGCGCCGCGCTGTAGCCGATGGCGCCCAGCGCCCGGACCTTGCCGGCCTCGACGAGCCATTCCGCCGTCGCGAGCGTGTCTTCGAGAGAGGATCCCGGGTCGGTCGTCGCATCGAGGTAGAGCACGTCGATGCGGTCGGTGCGCAGCCGCGTCAGCGAGGCCTCGACGGCCCGCACCAGGTTGACCGGCCCGAGCCCGGGGTTGTCGGCGTGGCCGCCGACGCGGACCGCGAGCACGATGTCGTCGCGCAGGCCGCGCGACTGCAGCCACTGGCCGATGATGTGCTCGCTGCGGCCGCTGGAGTAGCTGTCGGCGGTGTGCACCGCATTGCCGCCCAGCTCGACGTAGGCGTCGAGGATCGCATGGCTCGACTCCAGGTCGACGTTCCACCCGAATTCGGCGGCACCGAGGATCAGGGGGAACACGTCGGCGCCGCTCTCCCCGAGTGCGACGCGGACATTGCTGCCCACCGCAGGGCCCTGGACGGGGATCGGGGCGGACGGGTGCGGACCGCGTGCGCTGCCGCTCTGCGGCGTGGGAGCGGTGGTCGCGGCATCCGGGCTCGCCGGTGGGAGCGTCGAGTCAACGCCGAAGTAAGCCATGTCCCACCCCCTCACGACTGCCCCTCGGGGCTTCGTGATCACTGTGCGCGCGCCCCCCGGCGCGTACTCACAGGCTAGGACAGTCCGGACAGCACGCCGGTCACTGAGGCGAACTGTCGATAAACATTACATAACGCTTTCATCACGAGCCGCGGATCCTTGCCGATTTGTCCCCCTTTCGGGGGACAGATTGAGCGATCTGCCGACCGGACGACGGATGCCCGCCCCTCGCGCGAGGGACGGGCATCCGTGATTCTGCGGCTTCACGCCCACTGAACGCGGTCAGTGGGCGTGCGAGCCCTGCAGCGCTGCCGTTCAGCCTTCGGCGGGACCCTCGGGGCCTTCGCTGGCCGCAGCGCGGCCTTCCTGGTCGGCCGCCTCTTCGAGCACCGGCTCGAGCGAGAGCTTGCCGCGGTCGTCGATCTTCGTGATCTTCACGAGGAGCTTCTGACCGACGTTGAGCACGTCCTCGACGTTCTCCACGCGCTTGCCGCCGGCGAGCTTGCGGACCTCGCTGACGTGCAGCAGGCCGTCCTTGCCGGGCAGGAGCGAGATGAACGCGCCGAACGTCGCGATCTTCACGACCGTTCCGAGGAACTGCTCGCCGACCTCCGGGTTGGTGGGGTTGGCGATCGCGTTGACCTGGGCACGGGCGGCCTCGGCCGACGGGCCGTCGGTCGCGCCGATGTAGACGGTGCCGTCCTCCTCGATGGAGATCTGCGCGCCGGTCTCGTCCTGGATCGCGTTGATCGTCTTGCCCTTCGGGCCGATCAGCTCGCCGATCTTGTCGACCGGGATCTGCACGCTGATGACGCGCGGCGCCGTGGGCGCCATCTCGTCCGGACCGTCGATCGCGGCGTTGAGCACACCGAGGATCGTCAGGCGGGCCTCGCGGGCCTGCTGCAGCGCGGCGGTCAGCACCGACGACGGGATGCCGTCGAGCTTCGTGTCGAGCTGGATCGCCGTGACGAACTCGCTGGTGCCGGCCACCTTGAAGTCCATGTCACCCAGGGCGTCCTCGGCGCCGAGGATGTCGGTCAGCGCGGCGTAGCGCGTCTGTCCGTCGACCTCGTCCGACACGAGACCCATCGCGATGCCTGCGACGGGAGCGCGCAGCGGCACACCCGCGTTCAGCAGCGACAGCGTGGACGCGCACACCGAGCCCATCGACGTCGAGCCGTTGGAGCCGAGAGCCTCGGACACCTGACGGATCGCGTACGGGAACTCCTCGCGGCTGGGCAGCACCGGCACGAGCGCGCGCTCGGCGAGGAAGCCGTGCCCGATCTCGCGACGCTTCGGCGAACCGACGCGGCCGGTCTCACCGGTCGAGTAGGGCGGGAAGTTGTAGTGGTGCATGTAGCGCTTGTGCGTGACGGGCGACAGCGAGTCGATCTGCTGCTCCATCTTGAGCATGTTCAGCGTGGTGACGCCCAGGATCTGGGTCTCGCCGCGCTGGAAGATCGCCGAGCCGTGGACACGCGGGATGACCTGCACCTCGGCGTCGAGCGGACGGATGTCGGCGAGGCCGCGGCCGTCCATGCGGACACCCTCCGCGAGGATGCGACCGCGGACGATCTTCTTGGTCACCGACTTGTAGGCGGCCGAGAACTCGAGCGTCGCGACGGCGGGGAGCTCCCCGGCCTCGACGGCCGCGAGCAGCTGTCCCTTGACCTCGTCCTTGAGCGCGTCGTCGGCGTTCTGACGCTCCTGCTTCTCGGCGATCTGGTAGATCGGCACGAGACGGTCGTAGGCGCGACCCGCGACGAAGTCGTACGTCTCCTGGCTGTAGGGCAGGAAGACCGGGAATTCCTTGATCTCCTTGGCAGCCGTGTTGGCGACGACGTTCTGCGCGGCGACGAGCTGCTTGATGAAGGGCTTCGAGGCCTCGAGGCCCTCGGCCACGACCTGCTCGTTCGGCTTGGTCGCGCCGCCCTTGATGAGGTTCCACGAACCCTCGGTGGCCTCGGCCTCGACCATCATGATCGCGACGTCCTCGTTGCCATCGGCATCGGTGATGACGCGACCGGCGACGATGAGGTCGAAGACGGCGTCCTCGAGCTGCGTCACGGTCGGGAAGGCGATCCACTGGTCGGCGTTCTCGCCGTGGCCGGGGATGAGCGCGAGGCGCACACCGGCGATCGGGCCCGAGAACGGCAGACCCGAGATCTGGGTCGACAGCGAGGCCGCGTTGATCGCGAGCGCGTCGTAGAACTCGCCCGGCGCGATCGAGAGCACGGTCACGACGATCTGCACCTCGTTGCGGAGGCCGTCGACGAACGACGGGCGCAGCGGGCGGTCGATGAGACGGCACACCAGGATCGCCTCGGTCGAGGGGCGACCCTCGCGGCGGAAGAACGAACCGGGGATCTTGCCCGCGGCGTACGAGCGCTCTTCGACGTCGACGGTCAGCGGGAAGAAGTCGAAGCCCTCGCGGGGCTGCTTGCTCGCGCTCGTGGCCGAGAGGAGCATCGTCTCCTCGTCGAGGTAGGCGGCGACCGCGCCCTGCGCCTGCTGCGCGAGACGTCCGGTCTCGAACCGGACGGTACGGGTGCCGAAGCGGCCGTTGTCGAGAACGGCTTCCGCGGCGGTGATTTCAGGACCTTCCAAGAGGTCTCTCCTTCTTTGTTTAGGCTCGCACGCGCGTTTCGCGCACGAGCTTGTGCGAAGGAGCAGGAACAGGCAGATCTCGGCGCGCGGCGATCGCCGCGATTCGCGCCAGCACTGGCCACCAGTAGAAATCCACCCGGCGCCGGCGCGACGAGGAGACCACCACAGGGGACCAGCTAGCTGCCGGCCTGCTCCGTGAGCTCATATTGAATTGAGCGGATGCCCGAGGGCAGCCTGTCCGATCCTATCAGTGGTGCCCGTCCCGGCCTCACCGTCGGCGGGCCGCGGGGAAACTCCGAATGACATCGTCGCCGGGCGTGCGTAGGGTGGGGGTCATGAGCACCGACGAGAAGCCGGCGGGCGCGGCATCCGATGAGATGAAGCGCAAGTTCAAGGAAGCACTCGACAAGAAGAATGCGCAGCACCGCGAAGGAGAGTCCCACCTCGACGGAGACTCGGCCGTTCACGGGACCCACGGGGCTGTGACCAAGCGCGAGTTCCGCCGCAAGAGCGGCTGACGATCGAAGGCCGGCATGAGCGACTTCCGTGAGCGGATCCCCGACGACGAGCGCGATGTGCCGCTCGACGACGACGCCGAGTTCGAGCTGCCACCGGCGACCCTCGACCCGATGGAATCGGTCGAGAAGCAGGTCGACGAGCTCGATCTGGAGGAGCGGGAGTCGGCCGTCGAGTCCGGCGAGCTCGATCCCGACGCGTGAGCGACGGCTCCCCGCACCAGGAGGACGCCGCAGCCGTGGCAGATGACGTCGCGGGCGTCGCGCCCGACAGGGTGCGGCGGCTCCGCCGGGAGGCATGGGGCTTCGCGATCGGCTCGCTGTGCTTCTTCGCGGGAGCGCTGCCGCTGTATGCGGACTGGGCTGGCACGGTGTGGACCAACGTCACGTTCTTCGTCGGCTCCATGTTCTTCACCGTCGCGGCGCTGATCCAGCTGCTTCTCAGTGGACGCCGTCCACCGAGAGGACGCACGAACCGGCCCGACCGCGCGGACTGGTGGTCCGCCGCCATCCAGTTCGCCGGGACGCTGCTGTTCAACGCCTCGACGCTCGTCGCACTGCTCGCCGCGATAGCCCGTCCCGACGCGGTCGGCGTCGGATGGCGCCCCGACGCCTGGGGGTCGGTCGCGTTCCTGGTGTCGAGTTTCCTGGCGATCGAGGCCACCCGCGGTCGGGAGCGCCTGTGGGATCGCGATGCCCGCACCTGGCACGGCACCGGCCTCAACATGCTCGGGTCGATCGCGTTCGGCGTGTCCGCGGTCGCGGCCTATGTGGTGCCGGCCACGGGCGATCTCGTCAGCGTGAGGTGGACGAACCTCGGCACCGCGATCGGTGCACTCTGCTTCTTCGCCGCCGCCGTGCTGTCACGCCGCACCATCCACCACGGCGACATCCTCAAGCGCCTTCGCCGTCACCCGGCGGGGTGAACCGGTCGCACCGCGAAACGCGCGCCCAGCCTGCCGACGCAGAACTCCGCGCCCCGGTGCCGTGGCACGAGGGCGCGGAGGTCTCCGGGTCAGCGCGTGAGCTGCGCGGCACGTTCCCGCGCGCGCTGCTCCTTGGCCTCCGCCTCCACGACGGCGGCCTCCTCGAGGCCCTGGACGCCCACGGCATCCGGCGACTCCGACATCCCGTCGTGGTCGCTGCCCGACAGCGTGGCCTCGTCGAACGGCAGCTCGCCGGCGAGCACCCGCCGGGCGCGCGCGGCGTCGAACTCCTTCGTCCACGAGCCGATCAGCACGGTCGCCACCGCGTTCCCGGTGAAGTTCGTGAGAGCGCGGCCCTCCGACATGAACCGGTCGATGCCGACGATGACGCCGACGCCGTTGACGAGGTCGGGGCGGTAGGCCTGAAGGCCGCCGGCCAGAGTCGCCAGACCTGCGCCGGTGACGCCGGCGGCCCCCTTCGACGCGATGATCATGAACACCAGCAGGCCGATCTGCTCGCCGATCGACATGGGCGCGCCCATGCCGCTGGCGATGAACAGCGACGCCATCGTGAGGTAGATCGCCGTGCCGTCGAGGTTGAAGGAGTACCCGGTGGGCACGGTGATGCCGACGACGGGCTTGGAGACGCCCAGGTGCTCCATCTTCGCGATCAGGCGCGGCAGCGCCGACTCCGAAGACGACGTTCCCACGATGAGGAGGTACTCGCGGGCGAGGTACTTGATGAGGCTGAAGATGCTCACCCGGGTCACCGCGTACAGCAGCGTGCCGAGGATCCCGACGATGAACACGATGCAGGTGATGTAGAACGCGACCATGAGCAGGCCAAGGCTCCAGATCGCCGCGATGCCGGTGTCGCCGACGACGGCGGCGATCGCGCCGAACGCGCCGATCGGCGCCAGCCAGAGGATCATGCCCAGGATGCGGAAGACCAGCGCCTGCAGGTGCTTCACCGCGTTCATGATCGGCTGCCCCTTGGCGCCCATCTGCTGGAGCGCGAAGCCGACGAGCAGGGCGATGAACAGCACCTGGAGGACGCTCTCCCCCGTGAAGGCGGAGAAGAATGTCGTGGGGATGATGCCGAGGAGGAACTGCTCGGTCGTCTTGGCCTCGGCCGTAGCCTCATAGGTCGCGGTCGCCATGTTGAGGCCCTCGCCGGGATGCAGGAGGTTGCCGACGACGAGGCCGATCGCGAGCGCGAACGTGGACATCACCATGAAGTACAGGAGGGCGAGCCCGCCGATCTTGCCGACCGTCGCGGCCTTCGCGATCGAGCCGACGCCCACGACGATCGTGCAGAAGATGATCGGCGCGATCATCATCTTGATGAGGCTGACGAACGCGACGCCGAGGGGCCGCATCGCCTGTCCCACCTCGGGCCAGAGAAGCCCCACCGCCGCGCCCAGCACCACCGCGGCGATCACCGCGACATAGAGCCACGTGTGCTTGTCCCATGCCTGCTTGCCACGGCGCCAGTTGAAGCCGGGAAGGGTGAACGAAGTCGTCCGGGTCGAAAGAGCCATCATCGCCTCCTGTGTGAACAGTCGTTGTCCGAGCCGCCGGAACCGGATGCGGGTCCGGCGTTGTGCCCAGCGTGCGCGTCGCCGGTGGGTGCGGTGAGTTGTGGTCGTATTGGTCGCGGAATCACGGGCCCGCGATCGACGCCGGCGGGGGAGGATGGAGCGAGCACAGCCACGAGGAGGTCGCATGCGCGCAGACGCTCGCCGTGTCAGCGCGGCGTCGCTGGTCTTCGTCGCCGTGGCGGCCGCCGTCGCCGTCCTCGTCGCGCTGCTCGCGGTGCTCCTCGTCCTCGATGCGCAGCGCTCCGCCCGGGCGGAGGCAGAGGAGGTGACGCGGGGGGTCGCGACGTCGATCGCCGTCGCACCGTCCGTGGCGGACGCTCTCGCCGCCGGCGACGCCACCGCCGTCCTCCAGCCGTTCGCGGAGGGCATTATGGCCGGCGCCGGCGTGGACTTCGTCACGATCATGACGCCCGACGGCATCCGCGTCACCCACCGCGATCCCGCCGAGATCGGGCGCACGTATCTCGGAACGATCCCGACGGAGCCCGTGCCGCTGACCGAGGAGTTCGCGGGCACGCTCGGCCCGTCGGTGCGGACGATCGTGCCGGTCGAAGCGGATGGCGTCGTCGTCGGCTGGGTGTCGGTGGGCCGGACCGTGGGCAGCATCGCCTCCGACCTCCTCCCCCGGCTTCCGTTCGTCATCGTGATCGTGCTCGCCGTGCTCGTGGCGGGCCTCGCGGGCGCCCTCCTCGCCCGGCGCACCACGCGCCGGCTGGCGGGGGATCTGCCGGCCGGCAGCATCCGCGACGCCGTCGCCTCATACGAGTCGATGCGCACCCTGGGCGAGGCGCTCCGGGCGCAGACGCACGAGCACGGCAACCGCATGCACACCGCCGTGTCGCTGCTCGAGCTCGGCCGCACCCGGGAGGCGATCGAGATCCTCACCGAGACGTCCCGCCAGAGTCAGGCGCTGGTCGACCAGGTCGCCGCGCGCCGCGACGGCGACCCGACGGTGGGCGCGCTGCTCCTGGGGAAGGCGGCGCAGGCTCGCGAGCACGGCGTCGAGTGGAGTGCCGAGATCGACCCCGCCGCCCCGCGCAGTGTGCTCTCGCCGGTGGACGCCGTCTCGGTGGTCGGCAACCTCATCGACAACGCGCTGGATGCCGCGGCCTCGGGCGAGCCGCCGCGCTGGGTGCGCATCGCCTTCGAGCCGGCCCTGCCCGGCGGGCTCCGGATCGTCGTGACCGACAGCGGCTCCGGCATCCCGGACGATCTGCGGGAGCGGGTGTTCGAGCACGGGTTCTCGACCAAGCCCGCGGGCGCGGACGGGCGTGGCGTCGGCCTGGCGCTCGTGCGGTCGATCGTCGAGGACGCGGGCGGGAGCATCTCGATCGACGCCGCGCCGACCACCTTCACGGCCGTGCTGCCCGCGAGACGGCCGTGATCGGGGTGCTGCTCGTCGACGACGACGCGCTGACGCTCGAGATGCACCGCACCTATGTGGAGCGGCTCGACGGGTTCCGCGTGGCCGCGGAGTGCACGGGTGCGCGGGCGGCCGTGGCGGCCATCCTCGGCCGAGCCGCAGACATCGATCTCGTGCTCCTCGACGTCACGATGCCGGACGGCACCGGACTCGACGTCCTGCGACAGATCCGCGCGCGGGCGTCCGATGTCGACGTCATCGCGGTCACCGGCGTCCGCGATGCCGACGTGGTGCGCCAGATGGTCAGCCTGGGGGTCTCGCAGTACCTGGTCAAGCCGTTCACGTTCGGCGTCTTCCGCGAGCGCCTCGAGCAGTACCGCGAGTATCGCCAGCGGGCGGCGGAAGCGGCGGGGTCGCCGACGCAGTCGGAGATCGACGCGCTGCTCGGCGCATTCCGTCCCGCGCTGCCCGTGGCCCTCCCCAAGGGACTGGCGGGCGACACCCTCGCGAAGGTGACGGCCGATGTGCGGGAGCACGGACCGGTGTCGGCTGGGGAGTCCGCCGCGCGGCTCGGGATGTCGCGCGTCGCGGCACGCCGCTACCTCGAGCACCTGGTCGAGGCGGGCCGGGTGAGCCGTTCGCCGCGCTACGGCACCCCGGGCCGGCCCGAGTCGGAGTACGCCTGGCTGGACGGCGCCTGACACCGCAGGAGCCGCGTCGGTGCCGCTCCGGGAGCCCCGGTGCCCGTCAGGTGGTCCGGCTCCGGGAGCGCACCTCGCCGCCCCCGCCGATGACGACGTACGCGCTGTGCTTCGGTGCGACGCCGTCGCCCGCCGTGCGTCCCCTCAGACGGCGCCAGGCCCACGGCAGGACGTCGCGGCTCAGCCACGTCCCCTGCGCGACCGGGTCGTCGTCGGCGTGGAGGGCGGCGTCGAGTCCGCCGAGCGCCTCGGCATCGCGGACGCCGAGGGTCTCGGCCGCGCGATAGGCCAGGAACCGGTGTCCTCGCGAACGCAGGTGCACCCGGTCGGACGCCCACAGGTCGAGGTCTCCGATGGCGGGGATAGCGTCGAGGTCGAGCAGCAGGGCGCCGGTGCCTGCGGCGATCCGCCGCAGCTCGGAGGCGAACGCGGCGAACCTGCGCTCGAACAGGACCGCCGCACGTCGGCGCGGAAGGAACGGCGTGACGAGGAGGACGTCGATGCCGGCGTCCCGCAGCGTGCGGACGGACGCCTCCAGCTCCGCCGCGAGCCGGGCGATGTCGACGCGCCGGCCGACGAGATCATTGGCGCCCATCAGGATCGACACGAGGTCGGGCCGCAGTGACAGCGCCTGCGGTAGCTGCTCTGCCGTGAGGTGACGCACCCGGCGACTGCGCACGGCGAGGTTCGCGTAGCGGAACGGCGCCGTGCCGGTCGCCTCGTGCGCGAGCAGCTGCGCCAGGCGATCCGCCCAGCCGCGGTACTGCCCCGCCGGCATACGGGAGGTGTCGCAGAGTCCTTCGGTGAGCGAGTCGCCGAGGGCGACGTAACGCGACCAGCGCGGCCGGACCGCGGCCACGGCGGCGGGCGACGATGGACGGATGCCGGCACGCCGGCGCTGTGCGTCGTCGAGGGGGCGCAGCATCCGTGCGTCCTCGTAGTGCCCGACGAGCTGACGGCACAGGGCATCCCACGAGCGGTCGCGCACCGAATCGCGGGCCGCCACCGCGAAGGCACGGCGCTTGCCCGCGTCGCCGGCGAGGTCGGCGACGCGGGCGCGGAGGTCACGCAGATCGCCGGGGCGGTACAGCCAGCCGTCGACGCTCGATCGCACCAGGTCGACGGGCCCGCCGATCCCGGTCGCCACGACGGGCACGCCGCTGGCGAGAGCCTCCTGGATCGTCTGGCCGAACGTCTCGCTCTCCCCCGGATGCACGAACACGTCGAAGCTCGCCAGTGCCTCGGCGAGCGCGCTGCCGGTGAGGTGACCGGTGAACACGGCATCGGGCAGCGCCCGCTCGAGCGCGGGGCGCGCGGGCCCGTCGCCGACGATCACCAGGCGCGTGCCGTCGATGCCGGCGAGCGCGGCGAGGTCTTCGACCTGCTTCTCGGGTGCGAGCCGGCCGACGTAGCCCACGATCGTGCGGCCCGGGGCGACGCGCGCGCGCCACGTGTCGCTCCGCCGCTCCGGGCCGAAGCGGGCGGTGTCGACGCCCCGGCCCCATCGGCGCAGCCTGTCGACGCCGAGAGCTTCGAGCTGCTGCAGAGACGCTGTCGACGGAGCCAGCGTGAGTGTGGCGCGCCGGTGCAGCCGCGCGACGTGGCGGCCGACGAGGGCCGCGGCCTGCGGCATCCCGTACTTCTCCGCGTACGCGACGACGTCGGTCTGATAGACCGCGACGGCCGGCACGCGCAGCGCGTCGGCGGCGGCGAGGCCCTGCCAGCCCAGCACGAACGGCGACGCCAGGTGCACGACGTCGGGCCGGAACTCGCGGAGGATCGCCGTCAGGCGCGCGGCCCGGGCGAAGACGATGCGCACCTCCGGGTACGACGGCAGCGGCGTCGACCGCAGCAGCTCGGTGCGGGCGCCGTGGAGGTCGGTGGTGATCTCGCCGGCGCGCGGCGCGATGACGAGGGTCTCGTGGCCTTCGGCGGCGAGATGACGGAGGACATGGAGCACCGAACCCGTCACCCCGTTCATGTGGGGCAGGAACGACTCGGCGAGCAGTGCGACTCTCACGCCTCCAGGGTGACCGGGTGGAACGGGGCGGATGCCGCGAACCGGCGCGCGCACGGAAGTGTTCACCCGATGCACCTCGGCACGCCACCGGACGTGCCCCGTTCCGTCGCCGTTCACCGCGGCGGAGTACCAAGGAGACGTGGTCGAGGAGCTGCTGATCGAGGTCGCGCGGAGTCCGTGGGCACTCGTCGTGCTGTTCGCGCTGGTTCTGGGCGACGCGTTCCTCGTGGTGATCCCGGGCGAGGCGGCGGTGACGGCGTTCGGCGCCCTCTCGGTGTCCGGCGGGGAGCCGCCCCTGGGCGCGGTCATCGCGGTCGCGACCGTCGCCGCGATCGCCGGGGACGCCGCCTGCTATCTCGTCGGGCGCACGATCGGGCTCGACCGGTGGCGCTGGATGCGGGCACCGCGCGTGCGTGCCGCGCTGACGTGGGCGCAGGCGCGCCTCGAGCAGCGGACGGCGCTCGTGCTGTTCACCGCGCGCTTCATCCCGTTCGCCCGTCTCGCGGTCAACCTCGCCGTGGGGGCGACCCGGATCGGCGCGGCGCGGTATCTCGCCGTCGACGCGCTGGCGGCATCTCTGTGGGCGCTGTATCAGGCGCTCATCGGCGCGGCGGTGGCGACGTTGCTGCCCGGCGGGCCGGTGGTCGCCGTGGTCGTCTCGGTGGTGGTGGCGGTGGGCGTCGGCATCGGCATCGACGCGGTGCTCGCGCGTCGCCTGCGCGGCGGCCGTGCCGTCGGCTCGCGCGTCGACCGTCGGCGCGACCAGCCAGGATGGACTCGTGGCAGACGAGACCTTTGACGCATACGATGAGCGGTTCCTCGGCATCCCGCTCCCCCTCCCGCGCCCGTCGGCGGCGCGTGAGGTGCGCCTCCTCACCTACCCGCGGTTCACGATCCTGCTCGAGCCGCAGCGGCGGCTCGCCGTGGTGACGGCGGTGAACATCGACGGCTCTTCGCTGCGCGACCTGCCACGCACGGGCGAATGGCAGCTGGATACCCGGGCACCCGCGGCGGAGCAGGCCGGCCCCGCCGTCTACGCGTCGAACGACCTCGATCGCGGGCACCTGGTGCGTCGCCGGGATCCGGGATGGGGCACGACCGCGCAGGCGCGCGAGGCGATGGAGGCCACCTTCGTCTATCCCAACGCGGCCCCGCAAGCGAGCGGGTTCAATCAGTCGAAGGAGCTGTGGCTGGGTCTCGAGGACCATGTGCTGGAGTTCGCCGACACGACCGACGAGCGGCTGAGCGTCTTCACGGCCCCGGTCCTCGCCGACGACGACCCGCCGTATCGCGGCATCCGCATCCCACGCCGCTTCTTCAAGGTCGCCGCGTGGGCGACACAGGAGGGAGGGCCATCGCCGCGCCTTGCGGCGGCGGGCTTCCTGCTGGACCAGTCGGAGCTCATCGACGTGACGCAGGGAGCCCTCGCCGTGCCCTCGCTGGGTGCCTTCCGCACGTTCCAGGTGCCGATCGCCGACATCGAGACGCTCACCGGTGTCGATCTCGGAGAGCTCGTCGACGCCGACGTGATGCGCCAGGTCGGGCGTGCCGGCACCGCGGTGCGCGGAGAGGACGCGTGGCGCCCCCTCCGCGCACCGGAGGACATCGTGCTGGACTGAGGGTTCGCGGGGCTACTCCCCCGCGAGACCGCCCAGCAGGTGGCCGAACGAGCGGCCCTCGCCCAAGTAGTTGGCGGGATCGAACGGATCCGAGTCCGTCGCCGGCTCCCGCCGCGCGATCGCATCGGCGAGCTCGCGCGCACCGCGGTCGATCCGCTCTGCGAGCGGCGCGATGTTGTCGGCCGACGCACCCCAGTCGCTCGAAGCGGCGAACACGCCGGTCGAGACCGGCTCGGCGTGCAGGTACGTGAACAGCGGCCGGATCGCGTAGTCGATCGCGAGCGAGTGGCGGGCGGTGCCCGCGTTCGCGCCGATCAGCACGGGCTTGCCGGTGAGGGCATCGGGGTCGAGCACGTCGATGAAGGACTTGAACAGCCCCGAGTAGCTCGTGGAGAAGATCGGCGTGACCGCGATGACCGCGTCGGCCGAGACGACCGCGTTGATCACGGACTCCAGGGCGGGCGGAGCGAACCCCGTCAGGAGGTTGTTCGTGATGTCGTGCGCGTAGTCGCGCAGCTCGAAGACGTCGACCTCGATCTCGATGCCCCGCTCCGACAGCTGCTTCGTCGTCGCGGCGGCGAGCCGGTCGGCGAGCATGCGCGTCGAGGACGGGTTCGACAGGCCTGCCGAGATGACGGCGATGCGGCGCGCGGTCATGTCACGCCTCCTTCCGGCCGAGGCCGAACGCGGCGCCCGCGGGCGCCGGGCTGTCCTGGTACGGGCTGGTTCCCACGAGGTTGTCGCCGCGGTTCGCTCCGGGCACCGCCTGGCGCGGCGCCTGGTCGCCATAGGCCGCGGCCACGAGGTTCGCGTGGGTCGGGGCATCCGGGACCTCCGGCGCGCGGTTCTTCTGCAGCTCCTTGCGGAGCACCGGGACGACCTCGCCGCCCAGGATGTCGAGCTGCTCGAGCACCGTCTTCAGCGGCAGGCCGGCGTGGTCCATGAGGAAGAGCTGGCGCTGGTAGTCGCCGTACGTGTCGCGCATGGCGGCGTAGCGATCGATCACCTGCTGGGGCGAGCCCACGGTGAGGGGCGTCATCTCGCTGAAGTCCTCGAGCGACGGGCCGTGGCCGTAGACCGGCGCGTTGTCGAAGTACGGGCGGAACTGCGTCACCGCGTCCTGCGACTTCGAGGCCATGAACACCTGGCCGCCGAGGCCCACGATCGCCTGCTCGGGCGTGCCGTGACCGTAGTGCGCGTAGCGCTGACGGTACAGCTGGATCAGGCGCTGGTAGTGCTCCTTCGGCCAGAAGATGTTGTTCGCGAAGAAGCCGTCGCCGTAGTACGCCGCCTGCTCCGCGATCTCGGGGGTGCGGATCGAGCCGTGCCACACGAACGGCGCCACGCCGTCGAGCGGACGCGGGGTCGACGTGAAGCCCTGCAGGGGCGTGCGGAACTGACCCTCCCAGTCCACGACGTCCTCACGCCACAGGCGATGCAACAGGTTGTAGTTCTCGATCGCGAGCGGCAGGCCCTGGCGGATGTCCTTGCCGAACCACGGATATACCGGGCCGGTGTTGCCGCGCCCGATCATGAGGTCGGTCCGCCCGCCCGACACGTGCTGCAGCATCGCGTAGTCCTCGGCGATCTTCACCGGGTCGTTGGTGGTGATGAGCGTCGTCGCGGTCGACAGGATGAGCCGCTCGGTCTGCGCGGCGATGTACGCGAGCGTCGTGGTGGGCGACGACGACCAGAACGGCGGGTTGTGGTGCTCGCCGAGGGCGAAGACATCCAGGCCCACCTCCTCGGCGTGCTTGGCGATCTCGATGGTCGCCCGGATCCTCTCGGCCTCACTGGGCGTGGTGCCGTCGGTCGGGTCCTGGGTGATGTCGCTCACCGTGAAGATGCCGAACTGCATTCCCGACCACGTGGTGCTCTCGCTCACGATCGCTTCTCCGCTCCCCTGACTCAGGGCTCCGTTCGCCGTGCGGGATCTCCGTCGCGGACGAATCTATGCAAATGAATGTATCTCGTGCAACGCGTGCGTACCAAGGTTATTCCCGAGCGGATGCCGCCGACTCTCGGCATCCGCTCGATCACGGGTGGTGGGGCGCCGCGCGCAGCACCACGGCCTCCCACGGCCGCAGCGTCATCACGCCAGACGCCACCGGCGGCCGGTCGTCGTAGTTGCCGATCACGAGCTCTGCGTACGCCGGATCGACCCCGTCGACCTCGATGTTCTGCGGGTCCCCCGAGAAGTTGCCGGCGACGAAGAGGGTCGGACCCTCGCCCGAGCGCGTGAACGCGTAGACGCGAGGATGATCCGGCGCGACCAGGGCGAAGTCGCCGAGCCGCACCACCGGGTCGTCGTGACGCAGCGCGATGAGGCGGCGGTAGTGGTGGAACACGGATGCCGGATCCGCGCGCTCCACTTCCGCGTTGACCGTCACGTGATTCGGGTTCACCCCGATCCACGGCGTGCCGGTCGTGAATCCCGCCGACGCGGTCGCGTCCCACTGCACCGGCGTGCGCGAGTTGTCGCGACTGCCCGATCCGAGCGCCTCCACGAGCTGCTCGTCGGTGAGCCGGCCGTGGGCACGGGCTTCGGCGGCGAAGCGGAGCGACTCGATGTCGCGATAGTCCGAGAGCTCGCGCAAGTGCGCGTTCGTCATCCCGAGCTCCTCGCCCTGGTACACGTACGGCGTGCCCCGGTGCAGATGCAGCACCGTCGCGAGCATCGTCGCGGACTCCCGGCGATACGCGCTGTCGTCGCCGAACCGCGAGACGCTGCGGGGCTGGTCGTGGTTCTCCCAGTACAGCGCGTTCCAGCCGGCGTCGAACAGCCCGTGCTGCCAGCGCGCCATCGTCGCCTTCAGCTCGCGCAGGTCGAGCGGGCGCAGATCGAACCGCCCACCGGGGCCGTGATCGATGTGGACATGCTCGAACGTGAACACCATGTCGAGCTCCCGGCGGGAGGGGTCCGTGAACAGGCGGCCGTCCTCGACGGTGGCGCCGGGCGTCTCGCCCACCAGCAGCAGCGCTTCGCGGCGGCCCTCGAACACCTCGCGGTGCATCTCCTGCAGGAACTCGTGGAGGCGCGGGCCGTTGACCGTCTGCAGGCGGCTGTCGCCGAAGCGCCCGTCCACGACCACGCCGTCGGCCAGCGATCCGTCCGCGCCGACCACCTTCGAGATGAGGTTGATCACATCCATGCGGAAGCCGTCGACGCCGCGGTCGAGCCACCAGCGCATCATGTCGTAGACGGCCGCCCGGACGTCCGGGTTCTCCCAGTTGAGGTCGGGCTGCTTGCGGCTGAACAGGTGGAGGTAATACTCCCCCGTCGCCTCGTCGAGCTCCCAGGCAGGTCCCGAGAAGGCCGACGCCCAGTTGGTCGGCTCGGCGCCGGGTGCACCGGCCGCCATGCCCTCCCGCGCGGGGCGCCACCAATACCAGTCGCGCCGGGGAGAGTCCCGCGATGACCGGGACTCGGCGAACCACGGATGCTCGTCGCTCGTGTGGTTGACCACGAGATCCATCACGACGCGGATGCCGCGCTCGTGCAGCGCGACGATCACCTCGTCGAGGTCGGCCAACGTGCCGAACAGCGGGTCGACGTCGCGGTAGTCGCTGATGTCATAGCCGTTGTCGTCTTGGGGGCTCCGATAGATCGGCGAGAACCACACCACATCCACGCCGAGCTCGACGAGGTGGTCGATGCGCCGCAGCACGCCGCGCAGGTCGCCGACGCCGTCGCCGTCGGAGTCCTGGAACGAGCGCGGATAGATCTGGTAGACGACCGCTCCGGTCCACCAGGCGGGCGTGTCGTCGGCAGCGATGTCTGCAGATGCGGTCTTGGGGTCGTGGCTCATGAGGGCGTCCTGGTCGGTGAGGGGTCAGTCGAGTCGCAGCCGATCGACGGCGGCTTGGATGGCGACGGCGGCTGCGCCACGAGCCCACGCCGTGAATCCCGAGTCGTCGACGTACAGCCGCACCGGCTCGGCGCGGGGATCGCGCCCGGCGGCGATGGCGGCACGCACACGGTCCTCGGCGATCGCGAAGAGCCCGATGCCCTCGCCGGCCAGCACCGCAGCGGTCTGGAAGGTCAGATTCGCGGCGAGCGCGATCAGGCGGCCGAGCGCATCAGCCGCGGCGTCGACGACCGCGGCAGCTGCCGGCTCGCCGGCCACGGCGCGTTCGAGAGCCTCGTCGTACGAGATGGGGCGCTGCATCGCCGCCGAGACCTGCGCCGCGATGGAGCCCGACGTGAGCATGGCCTGAGAACAGCCGCGGTGCCCCGCCTGGCACAGCGGACCGTTGTCGTTCAGCGGGATGTGTCCGCCCAGCCCGAGGCCCGCCTCGGCCGAGCGCACGACCTCGCCGCCCACGACGAGGCCATAGCCGACGCCCGCGCCGATCGTCAGAACGACGAAGCCCGGGATGCCGCGGCCGAGACCGAACCACCGCTCCGCCTCGGCGAGCGCGACGAGATCGTTCTCGAGCGCGACCGGAACACCCAGTTCCTGCTCCAGCAGGGACGCGAAGGGAACGTCCTCCCACTCCAGGAACGGCGCGTAGCGCACGGTGCCGTCATCGACGGCACCGCCCAGCGCGACGCCGACGCCGACCAGCGCCTCGACCTCGAGCGCGCGGATCACCTCGGCGATCCGCGCGGCGACGCCGGTCGGCTCATGGGTGTCGAGCGCGGCGGTGCGCTGGGCGAGCAGTGCGGCCCGCACGTCGGTCACGACGACCTCGAGGGCATCGCCGGTGACCTTGACACCGGCGAAACGGCCGAGCCCGGGTGCGACATCGAGCGGCCGGACGGGGCGCCCGACCAACCCGTCCGCGAGATCGTCGAGCTCCACGAGATAGCCGCGGTCGAGGAACGGCTTGGCCAGCCGGGTGAGGCTCGCCGGCGACAGGCCCAGGCGGTTCGTGAGCGCGCTGCGCGCGATGGGCCCGTGGATGAGCACCGCTCGCGCGAGCGCACGTTCGCTGTCCGTCAGCATCGTCGGCGGCTCCCCTCCCCGTGGGCAATGATTCCATCATGGCACGAATCGCGCGGTATCAGCACCTTTCTATCGACCATTCCAACCCTTGCAGTCTCTATTACTTCCATGCTAGAACTAACTCCATGCACAGGACCGACCCGCTGCTCGACGCCGAGCACACCGCTCCCGCTCCGGCCGCGCGGGTGCTCCACCTCAGGCGCGGCGGAACGAGCGTCGTCGTCGACCTCGATGCCGCCCCCGCGCCCGCGATCGTCCACTGGGGTGCCGCGCTCGTCGACTCGACACCCGCCACACTCGCGGGGCTGGCGATCGCGGCGCGCGGCCAGCGCGTCTCGGGCGGCCTCGACGCCACGCCGGCTCTGACGCTCCTGCCGACGGGCGCCGAAGGATGGTTCGGCACGCCCTCTCTCGAGGGACACCGCGACGGTTCGGGGGTCAGCATCCTCCTCAGGGTCGTCGACGTCCAGGCGGGCGAGCACCGGGCGAGCATCGCCCTCGCCGATGCAGAGGCCGGACTCGCGGTGCGGGCCGAGCTGCGCATCGGGCCGAGCGGGCTCTTCCGCCAGCGCATCACGCTGCGCAACACCGGCGCCACTGCCTACGTCCTGCAGACGGTGCAGCCGACCTTCCCCTTGCCCTGGGACGCGACCGAGGTCCTCGACACGACCGGGCACCACCTGCGCGAGCGCTCGCCCCAGCGGCGAGGCCTCACCTTCGGCTCCCACGTCAGAGAGAGCCGCCGTGGCCGCACCGGTGCGGACGCCGCGATCCTCCTCGCTGCGGGCCGCCCCGGCTTCGGCTTCGAGGGAGGGCGCGTGCACGGCATCCACGTGGCGTGGAGCGGAAACCACCGCGTCCTCGCGGAACGCACGGTGAGCGGCGACGCCTTCCTCGCCGGTGGGGAGCTCCTCCTGCCGGGCGAGATCGTCCTGCCGAGCGGCGCCGCCTACAGCTCCCCCTGGGTCATCGGCTCGTGGGGCGACGGTCTCACGGAGCTGTCCCGACGATTCCACGACGAGTGGCGCGCGCGCCCCCAGCACCCGCGGCGCCCGCGCCCAGTGACGCTGAACACATGGGAGGCCGTGTACTTCGATCACTCGCTCGAGCGGCTCACGGCTCTCGCCGATGCCGCGGCATCCGTCGGCGTCGAGCGCTTCGTCCTCGACGACGGCTGGTTCGAAGGTCGCCGCGACGACACCGCGGGCCTCGGCGACTGGACGGTGGACGGGGAGGTCTGGCCCGACGGCCTGCACCCGCTCGTCGATCACGTCCGCGCGCTCGGCATGGAGTTCGGACTCTGGGTCGAGCCCGAGATGGTCAACCCCGACAGCGACCTCGCGCGCCGGCATCCGGACTGGATCCTGCGGGGACGGATGTCGCTCCCGCCGTCCGCGCGGCAGCAGCAGGTGCTCGACCTCTCGCACCCCGAGGCCTACGCCCACATCGCCGCACGCCTTCACGCCCTCCTCGACGAGTACCCGATCGCCTATCTCAAATGGGACCACAACCGCGATCTGGTGGATGCCGGCGGCGGACCGGCCGGGAATGCGCGCGTGCACGAGCACACCCTCGCGGTCTACCGTCTGCTGGACGAGCTGAAGGCCGCCCACCCCGGCCTCGAGATCGAGAGCTGCGCGTCGGGCGGTGCGCGCGTGGATCTCGGCATCCTCGACCGCACCGACCGTGTCTGGACCAGTGACAGCCTCGATCCGCTCGAGCGCCTCGACAACCAGAGGCACACCGGCATCGTCGTGCCGCCCGAGATGCTGGGCATGCACCTGACGAGCCCCGTCGTCCACTCGTCGGGACGCACGGTCTCCCTCGGCCTGAGCGGCGCCGTCGCGCTGTTCGGCCACTTCGGCATCGAGTGGGATCTCACCACGCTCGACGACGCCACACGCACCGGCATCGCGCAGTGGGTGGCGCTCGCGAAGCGCCTGCGCCCGCTCATCGCATCGGGCCGGGTCGTCCACGTCGACGGCACCGAACCGGGGATCGATGTGCGGGGCATGGTCGCCGCGGATGCGGCATCCGCCGTCTTCACGATCGTCCAGGCCGCCACGAGCGCCGCCTACCCGCCGGGACGGATCCGCATGCCCGGGCTCGACCCCGCGCGCAGCTACCGCCTCCGCGTGCTGATGCGCGACGGCGCCGACGCGGGGCAGTCGCCGCTCGCCTGGGCGGACGCGGCGCCCCTGCTGACAGGCCGCGAGCTCGCCGAGGCGGGTGTCCGCGCACCCGTGCAGCGCCCGCAGCAGGCCATGGTCGTCGAACTCACCGCCGAGAACTGAACACACTTCTTCCCCACCCCACGCGCAAGGAGGCGCACGATGAGAACCACTCACCGACGATGGATCCGGCCGCTCGCGGTCGCCGCCATCGCCGCAACGGCCGCCGCCGTCGGCGGCTGCGCACAACAGCCGGCCGACGGCGTCACGACCCTGAACTTCTTCCAGTTCAAGGGCGAGGCGCTCGAGGACTTCAACGAGATCATCGCGGACTTCGAGGCGGAGAACCCCGACATCCGCGTCGTGCAGAACCAGGTGGCGGACGCGGACACCGCGATCCGGACGCTCCTGGTGAAGGATCGCGTCCCCGATGTCATCACCCTCAACGCCAACGGCAACTTCGGCCGGCTCGCCCAAGCCGGGGTGTTCTACGACTTCTCGGAAGAACCGGTGCTCGACACCATCAACCCGGCTGTGCAGGAGATCCTCGCCGACCTGGGCACTTACGGGGACGAGGTGAACGGCCTCGGGTACGTGAACAACGCCAACGGCATCATCTACAACCAGGACATCTTCGACCAGCAGGGCCTCGAGATCCCCGAAACGTGGGATGAGCTCATCGCTGTCTGCGATGCGCTCATGGATGCCGGCATCCAGCCGTTCTACGGAACCCTGGCCGACTCGTGGACCGGCATCCCCTCGTGGAACGCGCTCGGCGCGTATCCCGCGCAGGACGGATTCTTCGACAAGATGCGCGAGCAGGGCGCGGACGTGGGCCCGGAGTCCGAGGTGTCGTTCGAGAAGGACTTCACCGAGGCGATGGATCGGCAGTACCAGCTCTACTCGTACATGCAGGAGGGCTATCGCGGAAAGACGTACGACGACGGCAACGCGGCGTTCGCGCGTGGCGAGTCCGCGATGCTGCTGCAGGGCATCTGGGCCACCAACCCGATCAAGCAGGTGAACCCCGACATCCGGATGGGGATCTTCCCCTACCCCACGGACGAGCCCGGTGAGAGCCTGCTCGTCTCGGGCGTCGACGTGGTGTTCACGCTCGGCAAGGACAACCCGAAGCACGATGCGGCGATGCGATTCATCGACTACGTGTTCCAGCCCGACGTGATCGAGCGTTTCGCGCAATCGCAGAACATGGTGCCCTCGGTCGAGGACGCCGAGCTCAGCGACGATCCCGCACTGCAGTCCGTGCGGCCCTTCTTCGAAGACCAGAGGATCACCGGCTTCATCGACCACCAGATCCCGCCGGCGGTCCCGCTGATCCCCACCGACCAGCAGTTCCTCTTCGATGGAGACACCGAGAAGGCGCTCAAGACCCTCGACAGCGAGTGGGCCAAAGTGGCCGCCCGCACGATCCCCGTGACGGGAGAATGACATGGCCACCCTCACCGAAGCCGTTCGATCCACTCCGGCCGGCAGCGCCCGCAAGCGCGCCACCCGCACGCGCACGGACTCGTCCCGCGCCCCCGCGACCTACTACTGGATGGTGTGGCCGGCGGTCATCGCATTCGCCGCCTTCCACACCCTGCCGGTCGTCGTGGGCATCTTCTTCAGCTTCACGAACTACGCCGGCTACGGCGCCTGGAACTTCGTGGGCCTGTCGAACTACCTCAACCTGTTCCGCGACGATCGCGTGCTGCAGGCATACGGGTTCTCGTTCCTGTTCGCGATCGTCGCGACGATCCTCACGAACGCGTTCTCGCTGGCCATCGCGCTCGGACTCAACGCCAAGATCAAGGCGCGCAACTTCTGGCGCGGCGTGTACTTCGTGCCGTACATCCTGGCGATCCTGGTGATCGGCTACGTGTTCCAGTTCTTCTTCTCGAACTCGCTGCCGAAGATCCTGTCGGGCATCCCGCTCTTCCGAGACAACATCCTGACCAACGGGACGTGGGCCTGGACCGCCATCGTCGCGCTGGCCGTGTGGCAGGCCTGCGCGTTCGCGATCATCATCTACCTCTCGGGGCTGCAGACGATCCCGGCGGAGCTCTACGAGGCGTCGTCTCTCGACGGCGCGTCGCCGTGGCGGCAGTTCCGCTCGATCACGTTCCCGCTCATCGGCGCGTTCTTCACCATCAACGTGGTGCTGAGCCTGAAGGGCTTCCTGCAGGTCTTCGACCCGATCGTCGCGCTCACCAACGGCGGACCGGGAACGTCGACCGAATCGGTGACGCTGCTCATCTTCCGGGGCGGCTTCTCGGGCGGCGAGTTCGCCTACCAGACGGCCAACGCGGTGGTGTTCTTCATCGTGATCACGATCGTCTCGCTCTTCCAATTCCGGGTCCTTCAGCGCAGAGAGGCCGATTTCTGATGACCACCATGACCAACACCGCATCACAGCTGGAACAGGATGTGGACGCCGTCACGGCCAGCACCGGCCGCAAGCGGCGCGGTGCGCCCGACGACGACACCCGCAGGACCAACTGGTGGGCGACCGCCCTGATCGCGGTGTGCTCGCTCACCGTGCTGATCCCGCTGTACCTGGCCGTCGTCGTCGCCCTCAAGACACCGGATCAGCTGACGCAGGGCACCGGGTTCGAGCTTCCGAACCCGATCCGGTGGGAGAACTTCGCCGACGCCTGGGTGCGCACGAGCTTCCCGCAGGCACTGCTGAACACGGCGATCATCACTGTCGGCTCGGTGGTGTTCACGCTGCTGACGAGCTCGATCGTGGCGTACGCCCTGGCCCGGAACATCCACCGGCCGTTCTTCAAGGGCGTGTTCTTCTACCTGCTCGCCGCGCTGTTCATCCCGTTCCCGATCATCATGCTGCCGCTGGTCAAGCAGACGTCGATCCTCGGGCTCGACAACCAGGCCGGCATGATCATCCTCTACACGATCTACGGGCTGTCGCTGAACATCTTCATCTACACGGCCTACATCCGCTCGATCCCGATCGAGCTCGAGGAGGCGGCGCGGGTCGACGGCGCCTCCACCTGGCGGATCTTCTGGTCGGTGATCTTCCCGCTCCTCATGCCGATGAACGCGACTGTCGGCATCATCACGTGCGTCTGGGCGTGGAACGACTTCATCATGCCGCTCGTGGTGCTGACCGAGCCCTCCGCACGGACGCTCTCCCTCGCGCAGTACGTGTTCCAGGGGCAGTTCAACACGGACTACACCGTGGCGTTCGCGTCCTACCTGATGGCGATGGCACCGCTGCTGATCGTCTACATCTTCAGCCAGCGCTGGGTGATCTCCGGCGTCACGCGCGGCTCGATCAAGTGATCAGGGGACCGGTCCCCACGGCCTCTCCGAGTGGAGGGGCCGTGGGGACCGTGCTGTCACTGCGCGTCGGCGAAGAGCCGCAGCATGTCGCGCACGAGCTGGTGCGGGGCCGTCTCGCAGGGAGCGTGTCCCGTAGCGTAAGTCGCGACACGCGCGCCGATGCGCAGCGCATAGGCGTCGTGCTGCGCCTGCGGCCACAGGTCATGCTCCCCGACGGCGATGAGCTTCGGGATCTCGATCCCGGCGACGTCGTCCGAGAAATCGGGCGTGGCCATCATGAGGCCGACGACGTCGTCGATGCAGGCGCGGCCGGTGACCCCGAGCCGCTCGCGCACGAACGCGATGCGTCCGGGGGGCGTGCGGTTGAGGTTGTAGCGGATGCCCCAGAGGATGAGCCCCGCCGCACGGTGCGGCGACATGTCGGAGATGGGGCCGATGTGCTTCACGCCGCGGAACACCTGGCCCGTCGCCGGCGGCGCCGCCATCAGCGTGAGGCTGCGGAAGAGGTCGGGGCGCGCGACCAGCGCGAGCTCGGTCACCAGGCCCGCGAAGCTGTAGCCGAGCACGTGCGCCGGTCCGCCGGCTTCGAGGATCGCGATCAGGTCGTCGACGAACAGCGGGTAGTCGTAGGACTCTCGGGGCGGATCGAGGTGCTGCGGCCCCGCGTCCACCGACTCGTAGTGTCCGGCGATGTCGTACGCCTCGACGCGGTAACCGGCGGCCGCGAGGAGCGGGAACAGCAGGACGAAATCCTCCTTCGATCCCGCCACGCCGGGCACGAGCACCACGCGTGGCGCGGCGGGGTCGCCCAGACGGACCCTGGCGAGGCCGCCGCTCGGGGCACGGAACACATCGCGCTCGGTACCGTCGGGGAACACGTGCCAGTCGAGGTCGGGCAGGGCCTGGTCGCGCTCGAGCGCGTCGTCGATCGTCGTCATCGCGACTGTGAGACTACCGCTCGGGAAGACCGTCGAGCTCGTCCTGACGCGGCGCGTAGTCGATGTGGCCGCCGTCGGCATCGAACGCCTGCACCGGCCGCCGGCTCGACCAGGCCTCCCACCCCGGATCGCCCGTGACCACGAACGACACCCAGGCGCGGTGCATGGCGTCGGCGAGCGTCTGCGGACCGGCATGGCCGCCCAGAGCCGCGGCGTCGGGCGTGTCGATGCGATCGAACACGAAGCCGAGCTCCATGCCGTGCGCGGCGCCCAGACGGTCGACGGGGCTGCGCCACCGGAACTCGTAGACCCACGTCGGGGAGGCGGCTGCCGAATCGACCACCCGGCTGCCAGGCGCAGCCGGGTCGTCTGTCCGGCTGTCGGCGAACCTCGCGATCGGGCCGCGCAGGAGAACGTCGGTCACCACCTCACCGAGCACCTCGCCCGGTGTCGCATCGGACCGGCGGGCACGGTGCGCCTTCACGATGCGCGAGGGCACCCGCGACGCGAGGCGGGCGAGGGCCAGGGTGCGATTCGTGATCCGGTCGAGCACTCCGCTGGGCACGAACCAGAGCCGGTACTCCTCGCTCGTGGAGCCGATCAGCACGGGGATGCCGCGGCCGGCGCCGGCGAGCAGGGCGTCGAGGGGATTGCGGGGCACGGCGTCGCCGCCGATGGCGAGCGCAACGCTGGGGCCGCGGCCGAGCGGCGAGCCGCCCGCGGCGATCGCCCGCTGCTGCGCCACCAGCTCTTCCGCTTTCACCGCGGCGAATCCGGCGCGCGTCGCGGAGACCTTCAACCTCTTCGCGATCTCGCGCGTCATGCGTCCGGCCTTCTTCGAAGACTGCGCGGAGAGCGGCCCGGACTGGAGGATCGCGCGGTCGAACAGTTCCGTGGCGTGTGGCAGGGCGAGCAGTGCGGTCAGGGTGTTGGCGCCGGCGGAGTGGCCCATCACGGTCACCGTCGCAGGGTCACCGCCGAAGGCCGCGATCTCGCGCCGCACCCAGCGCAGCGCCGCCTGCTGGTCGAGCACGCCGAGGTTCTGCGGCACGTCGTCGAGCACCGCGAAGCCCTCCTGGCCGAGCCGGTACTGGATCGAGACGTACACGATGCCGTGCCGTGCGAACGTCTGCCCGGCATAGGCCGGCAGCGCTGCCGCGCCGCGGGTGAGTGCGCCGCCGTGCACGAAGACGAGCACCGGCAGCGCAGCACCTGCCGGGCGGTCGGCCGGCGTCCACACGTTCACCGTGAGGATGTCGTCGCCGGCGATGTCGACGGTCGGCAGGTACTTCTCGAGGCCGCCGCCATAGGGCGCCTGCGGAGCCGTGGGACCGAAGGCCGAGGCATCCCGCTCCCCCTCCCATGGCGGTGCCGGCTGTGGCTCGCGGAAGCGGAGACCGCCGGCCGGCGCGGCGGCGTACGGGATGCCGAGGAAACGATCGAGCGCTCCCTCCCGGGTGCCGCGAACGAGACCGCCGCCGATCCGCACGACGGGACGCGCGTCGTCCGGCGCGCCGGCCGCGACTTCTGTCGTCGTGGTGCTCGTGCGCGCAGGGGCGTCCTGCACCGGCTGGGCGCCGCGGGCAGAGGGCATGGGCACCATCATCGTGGTCTCCTCCTGGCGCACGTCGGCGGCGCTGCCGTACTCAGACTCAGCCCGCGTGGGACTCGGTGTCAAGCGGAGGCGAAGCGGATCATCCCCGGATAGTCTGGTCTGCGCCCCGGCGAGAGGTGACGATGACCGGCAGCAGCGCTCCCCCCGCGGCGACCACCCCGACGGGGTCGATCGCCCGCCCCCGACGGCGCACGCCCTTCTGGGACAACGCCCGCTTCGCCTGCATCGTCCTGGTCGTGCTCGGTCATGCCGTGCAGCGGCTGACGTACGACTCCGACATCGCGCTGAGCCTCTACCTCGTCGTGTACGCGTTCCACATGCCGGCGTTCGCCGTGATCTCGGGCTACTTCTCCAAGTCGGATGCCCCCACGAAGACCCAGATGGCGCGTGTCATCACCGACATCCTGGTGCCGTACGTCGTGTTCGAGGGACTGTGGACCCTGACGAAGTGGCTCGTCGAAGGGCAGGCCAACCCCAACCTCACCCAGCCTTCGTGGACGCTCTGGTTCCTGCTGGCGCTGGGCATCTTCCGCGTCGTGCTCCCCTACCTCGCGCTGCTGCGCTGGCCACTGCTGTGGACGGTGGTGATCTCGATCGGCGCGGGCTACCTGCCCAACATCGACTCGACGTTCTCGCTGTCGCGCACCCTGGGCCTGCTGCCCTTCTTCACCCTCGGCTGGTGGCTGCGCGAGCACGACGTCGTCGCACGGCTGCGGCTGCTGGACCGCCGCCCGTGGTGGGTGTTCGCCGGAGGCATCGGCCTGTTCGCCATCGCCGCCTGGGCGGCGTGGTTCTTCGTCGACGACTGGCGAGCCATGAACCTGCGGGAGTGGCTCTTCTACGATGAGAACTACGCGTCCATCGGCGGCACCCAGTGGTGGGCCGGCGGCGTGCGCCTCGTCCTCATGATGGTGGCGGTGCTGCTGTCGACGGCGTTCTTCGCGCTGCTTCCGCGCGACACCCACTGGTGGACGCACTTCGGCCAGTACACGATGTACGTCTACCTGCTGCACTCGTTCGTGCTGTACCCGTTCCGCGAGAACGGCCTGCTGCGCAACGCCGAGCCCACTTGGCTCTGGCTGCCGCTGGTCATCGTCGGCTCGGTGCTCATCGCACTGGGGCTGGCGACGCGCCCGGTGCGCCGCGTCTTCCGCCCGCTCGTCGAGCCGCGCCCGGCGTGGCTGTTCGCCGACCGCACGCTGGCGCGACGCGAGGGTCGTCGCAGCGATCCCACCGGTTCGCGCCGGCCGCGCGAGCAACCGCGGGCGCCCCGACCCGATCCCCGCCAGAACGGCTGACCGGCGTGGCGCAGCGTCACTTCCGTGACGGCGCCTTCGCGATCAGCCGGCGGCGCGCGCGTAGCGCTCCGCGAGGCGCTGCAGGTGCGGCACGAGCTCGGGCGGAGAGTCGACGGTGAAGTCCATGCCCAGCATGCCGATGTAGGCGGCGATGGTCTCGAGGCTGTCGGCGCCCGTCACCAGCACGGACGTCGTCCGCCCCACCGCCTCGACGACGCCCACGGTCGGGTTGATGCGCGCGATCACCTGTTCCGCAGGCGCGGCGATCCGCAGACGCGCATGGACGTTCCACCCGGCGGCCGCGATCGAGCGCAGCGCGAAGGCGGTGAAGTCTCCCCCGGGCACCGGCACGGGGTCGAAGCGACGCCGCGTCGGCATACGCGGCTCGATCCAGTCCAGCCGGAACGTCTCCCACTCCTGGGTGTCGGGATCGCGCGCGACGAGGTACCAGCGGCGCTGCCAGCTGAGCAGCCGGTACGGCTCGACGCGTCGAGCCGTACCGCGGTCGTCGAAGCGCAGCCACTCCCCCGCGTGCACCGCCTGCGCGACCGCGCTCAGCACGCGGGGATCGACCTCGGGGTCGGGTGCGTCGGTGCCCACGTTCTCGGGGCCGCTGTCGATGGTCGCCGCCACCGCATCCACGGTGGGCCGAAGGCGCTCGGGCAGCACCTGCAGCAGCTTCGCGAGCGCGCGGGCGCCCGCCTCGTCGACGCCGGCCACGCCGCGGGCCACGCGCAGCCCGATCGCCACGGCGACCGCCTCCTCGTCGTCCAGCAGCAGCGGTGGAAGCTTGCCGCCCGCTGCCAGCCGGTACGACCCGGCGCGGCCGCGTTCGGCCTCGACGGGGTAGCCCAGCGAGCGCAGGCGCTCGATGTCGGTGCGGATGGTCCGCACCGAGACGTCGAGTCGCGTGGCCAGCTCGGGCCCCGGCCATCGCGGGCGGCTCTGCAGCAGCGCGAGGAGTGCGAGCATCCGCGCGGATGTGTCGGCCATCTCGCTCGTTTCGTCGATCTCGGATATCAGGAAGAGAACCTGCCTGTTTCGACCGTAGCGTCGTAGACATGAACACCGCAACCGCCGCCACCACCGACATCCGCCCCTTCCGCATCGACGTGCCGCAGGCCGACCTCGACGACCTCACCGACCGCCTGGCGCGCACCCGGCTCCCCCAGCCGGCGCCCTCCGATGACTGGGAGTCGGGAACACCCCACCAGTACCTCGCGGATGCCGTCGCACGCTGGCGCGACGACTTCGATTGGCGCGATGCCGAGGCGCGCATGAACGAGTTCCCGCACTTCCTCACCGAGATCGACGGGCAGCCGATCCACTTCGTGCACGTGCGCTCGCCGCACGAGGGCGCCACGCCGCTGATCCTCGCGCACACGTACCCGGGCTCGTTCGTCGACTACCTCGACATGATCGGCCCGCTCGTCGACCCCGTCGCACACGGCGGCCGCGCCGAGGACGCCTTCGATGTCGTCGTGCCCGATGCGCCCGGGTTCGGCTTCAGCCAGCCGGTCACGCAGCCGGGCTGGACCACCGCGCGCGTCGCCGCCGCCTACGACACGCTGATGCGCCGTCTGGGCTACGACTCGTACGGCATCCACGGCAGCGACAACGGGGCGATGGTCGCGCGCGAGCTGGGGCTGCTCGATCCCGCGGGGTTCCTCGGCCTGCACGTGCTGCAGCTGTTCTCGTTCCCGTCGGGCGACCCGGCCGAGTTCGAGAAGCTGGAGCCCCAGGACTACGCCGGGCTCGAGCACATGCAGTGGTTCCAGTCCGTGGGCGCCTACAACACGATGAACGCCGCCCGTCCGCAGACGATCGCCGCGGCGCTGTCGGACTCGCCGGTGGGGCACCTCGCCTACGCGGAGCTGTTCAACTCCTTCGGCAACGGCACCAGCCTCGTCCCCCTCGACGCCATCCTCACCGAGGTGAGCGTCGCGTGGTTCGCCAACGCGTCGGCCGGCATGAGCCGTGCCTACCGCGACAATGCGCTGGCGGATGCCGAGCCGCGCGTGAGCGGCGCCCGCACGGGTGTCGCCGTGTTCAAGGACGACTTCCAGACGATCAAGGTGTTCGCGGAGCGCGACAACACGAACATCGTCCACTGGAGCCGCTTCGAGACGGGCGGCCACTATGCGGCGCTGGAGGTGCCGGAGCTGGTGGTCACCGACATCCGGACCTTCTTCGCCCGCGCCTGACGCCCCCTGTGCTCCCCGCCCCCTATGTTCACTTGCGCTGGATGTACGCCACGCCGGGCATGTCGCGTACGTTCAGCGCAAGTGAACGTGGGGGGGCAGAAACGGTACGCAACAAACCGAGCGGATGCCGCGGCATCCGCCTAGCCTCGCCTCATGACCGAGCTCAATCTGCCGATCCTGGACCTCTCCCGGCTCGACGCGGGTGCCGAGGCGGCCGCGCAGTTCCGCGACGAACTGCGCGCGGCGACCCACGACGTCGGGTTCTTCTATCTCACCGGCACCGGCGTCTCGCCCGCGCTGGAAGCACGTCTGCACCGCGCCGCCCGCGGGTTCTTCGCCCTCCCCGAAGCCGACAAGCTCGCGATCGAGAACGTCAACAGCCCGCACTTCCGCGGATACACGCGCATCGGCGGCGAGCGCACGCAGGGCAGGGTCGACTGGCGCGAGCAGATCGACATCGGCCCCGAGCGCGAGGCCGTGACGGAGCCCGATGCCCCGGACTTCGCGCGCCTCATCGGGCCGAACCTCTGGCCCGAAGCGCAGCCCGAGCTGCGCGACGTCGTGACGGAGTGGCACGACCACCTGTCGGGCGTCGCGCGCAAGCTGCTGCGCGCCTGGGCGCTGTCGCTCGGGGCGGCGGAGAACTACTTCGACGAGCACTTCGGCGAGCCGTCCACGCTCATCAAGATCGTCCGCTACCCCGGCAAGGAGGACCCGACGCCCCAGCAGGGAGTCGGCGCCCACAAGGACTCCGGGGTGCTCACGCTGCTGTGGGTCGAGCCCGGCAAGGGCGGACTCCAGGTGGAGCGTGATGGACAGTGGGTGGATGCGCCCCCGGTACCGGGCGCGTTCGTCGTCAACATCGGCGAGCTGCTCGAGCACGCCACGCAGGGCTACCTGATCGCGACCAAGCACCGGGTCATCTCGCCGAAGTACCCCGACGACCGCATCTCGGTCCCGTTCTTCTTCAACCCCGCGCTGGACAAGCGCCTCCCGCTGATCGAGCTGCCCGACGAGCTCGCCGCGCAGGCGCGCGGTGTCACGCAGGACCCGTCGAATCCGATACACGCGCTCTACGGCGAGAACGCGCTCAAGTCGCGCCTGCGCGCCCACCCCGACGTCGCCGGGATCCACCATGCGGACCTCGTGGCGGCGCGTGCGGCGGCTTCCGAGCCGAGCGCCCGGGAAGCGGTGGCATCGGGCTCCTCCGCCTGACGTTCTTGCAGGTCTCCCCGCGCCGTGCAAGGGGGTCCTCGACGGCGGGACGCGCGCCTAGCGTGGCGGTATGAGCGACGTGACGATCTTCGCCCCCTCCCCGACGCTCACCGTCACCGTCGAGGAGCACGACGACGAGCCGGACATCCATGTCCACGCCGGCGGCCAGGGCGTCTGGCAGGCGCGCATGCTGCTGCGACTCGGTGTCTCGGTGACGATGTGCTGCAGTCTGACCGGCGAGATCGGGCGGATGCTGCGGCATCTGCTCGAAGACGAGGGCCTCACCGTCGCAGGCGTCGAGCGGCCCGGGAAGGGCTCGGCCTACGTGCACGATCGCCGCGGCGGCGAGCGTCGCATCATCGCCGAGACGGGCGGTGACCCCCTCGCCCGGCACGATCTCGACGAGCTCTACGGTGTGACCCTCCGCGAGGGACTCGCCTCCGGCCTGGCGATCCTCAGCGGACCGGCCGGCGACGAGACGCTCCCTGCCGACACCTACCGCCGGCTGGCCGCCGATCTTCACGCCGGGGGCGCCACGGTCGTCGTCGATCTCGCCGGCGCACGACTCGACGCGGCTGTCGAGGGCGGCGTCGACGTGCTCAAGGTCAGCGACGAGGAGCTGGCGAGCGACGGGCGTATCGACGACGACTCCGCAGCGGGGATCATGGCCGCGATGAGGCGGCTCCGGAAGGAGGGGGCGCGTGCCGTGATCGTCTCGCGCTCGCCCGAACCCATGCTCCTGCTCGATCCGGACGGATTCCTCGAGGTCACGGCACCGCGCCTGGAGGTCGCCGACACGCGCGGCGCCGGTGATTCGCTCACCGCAGGCGTGGCGGCCGGCATCGCGCGCGGCGAGAGCGTGCGCGAGGCGATCGTGACCGGCGCCGCCGCGGCCGCGCTGAACGTCACGCGACACGGGCTGGGAACCGGCGATCCCGACGCGATCGCGGCGCTGCGATCGGCGGTGACAGTAAGGCAGCTGCTCGATGAGGCCGAGGCGGGGATGGATCAGCCGGTGACGGGCCACGTCAGTCCGGACGGGCTCGCGGCCCTCGCAGAGCCGGCGGAGCATCCGCCGGGCGGGGCGCCGTCGGGCGGCTCGCCGCGGGCCGGGCACCCCGAGACGGCGGAATCGGGGAACCCGCGATGACCCGCACGCTCATCACCAATGACGACGGCATCGACGCCCCGGGCCTCCACTCCCTCGCCCGTGCCGCCCGTGACGCCGGTCTCGAGGTGACCATCGCGGCGCCCGTCCGGCAGTCCAGCGGCTCCAGCGCGTCGATCGTGGCCGCCGAGGAGGATGGCCGTATCGCGATCGAGCGCCGCGAGCTTCCCGGGCTCGAAGGCATCGCCGCCTTCGCGGTGCGCGGCGGCCCGGGGCTCATCGCCCTCATCGCGGCGCACGGCGCCTTCGGCGACCCGGCCGAGCTCGTGCTGTCGGGAGTCAATCACGGCGCGAACGTCGGCCGCGCCATCCTGCACTCCGGAACCGTGGGCGCTGCCTTGACCGGCGGCCTCAACGGGGCATGGGCGGCCGCGGTGTCACTGGACGTCGGCATGAATCCGGAGCAGTTCCATTGGGATGCCGCCTCCGCCGCCGCGATCGGCGTCCTGCCGTTCCTGCTCGAGCGGCCACGCGGGACCGTCGTCAACGTCAACGTCCCGAACGCGCCGGACAACCGCGGGGCGGTCGAGGCCGCCCTCGCCCCCTTCGGCATCGTGCAGACGACGCTGAGCGAGCGGGACGCCGGCCACATCCGCCTGGCGGTCGAGGACCTGCCGAACACCCCGCAGCCCGGCAGCGACGCCGCACTCCTGGCGGAGGGATGGGTCACGCTCACCGGCCTCGATACGGTGTCGCAGCTGCCACTCGGCTTCGAGGCGTCACGCGCATCCGCCCGCCCGTCGCGGTCGGCAGCCTCGCAGCGCGAGGCGTGAGGCGAACCCCGCGGGCTCAGCGATCAGCGGAAAAGATGAAGGCCTCCCCACACCCTGGGGAGGCCTTCCAAGAATGTTTCGCGCGATAGAACGCTGGTGCGCGATGCCTTAGCGGCGGAGTCCGAGGCGCTCGATCAGCGACCGGTAGCGGTTGATGTCGATGTCCTGGAGGTAGCCGAGCAGACGACGGCGCTGACCGACCATCAGGAACAGACCACGACGCGAGTGGTGGTCGTGCTTGTGCTCCTTCAGGTGCTCTGTAAGGTCCTTGATGCGCTGCGTCAGCATCGCGACCTGCACCTCGGGGGATCCGGTGTCACCGGGGTGCGTCGCGTACTCTTCGATGATCGCCTTCTTGGCGTCTGATTCGAGTGGCATAGATGGGATCCCCTTTCTCGTCGTTGCGCGGCGCCCGACGCCTGATGCGCGAGCTCTCTTTATCCGCGGCCGATCTAACGGCAACCTGAAGAGTCTACCAGCAGACGGATGCCGCGGCGAACGCGCTCACGCTGAGCCCGGGTACGTCCGAATCGGGTCGACGCTCGCCGGCATCCGGGCGTACGACGCCGAGAATCCCGTCCGCTGACCGTCGCCGCAACGTAGCCGAACCGCCGCAGATCGGCGGATTTCGGACGTCGCAGCCGACCGCGCGCCCCGGCGTCGCAGGGCGACCGTAGGGTGGCCACGTGGCATCGACGACCGACACGGCTCCCGTGACACGCGCAGAGCGACTGCCCTCCGCGCGCTGGATCACGGTGCAGTTCGTGCTCGCCGGAATCGTGTGGGGCTCGAGCTTCCTCTTCATGAAGGTCTCGCTGACCGGCATCTCCCCGGCGCAGGTCGCCTGGACCCGCATCCTGCTGGGCGCCCTCACGCTCGGCGCGCTCGTCCTCCTGCGCCGCGAGCAGCTCTCGCGCAGCCTCCGCGTCTGGGGCCACCTGACGGTGCTCGGGCTGACCTTCTGCGTCATCCCGTTCCTGCTGTTCTCGTGGGCGCAGCAGCACGTGAGCTCGGGCGTCGCGAGCATCTTCAACGCGACGACTCCCATCATGACCGCGATCATGGCCTGGCTGGTGTTCCGCGTGGAGCGCCTCAAGGCGGTGCAGGTCATCGGCATCGGCGTCGGCATCCTGGGCGTGATCGTGATCATCGCGCCGTGGCAAGGCGTCGCGCTGGGCGGCAGCCTCGTCGCCGAGCTGGCGATCCTCGGGGCGACCGCGAGCTACGGCTTCAGCTTCGCGTACATGCGGCGCTTCGTCTCGAACACGGGGATGTCGGCACTGGCGTTCACTTTCGGCTACATCGCCATGGCAGGCGCGGTGATGGTCGTGCTCACGCCGTTCCTCGTCCTGACCCCGGTACGCCTCGACGTGCCCATCGTCGTGAGCCTCGTCCTGCTCGGCTGCCTCGGCACCGGGATCGCGTACGTCTGGAACCAGAACACCGTCCGAGCGTGGGGTCCCACGCGCGCCTCCACCGTCACCTACATCACGCCGGTGGTCGGAGTCATCCTCGGCATCGTCATCCTGGGCGAGACGATCTCGTGGAACGAGCCCCTCGGCGCACTCGTCGTCTTCCTCGGCATCCTGCTCGCGCAGGACCGCCTACGCCGGCGACCGCGCTCCTGACACGCGCCCGATCGACTCTCCTCAGGCCGCGGCCCGGCGGACGCGCCCCGGCGTCTCACCGATCACGCGCGCGAAGGCGCGGCTGAACGCGGCCCCGGATCCGTAGCCGTGCGCGGCGGCGACCGCCGCGACGCTGCGTCCTTCGGCGAGCATCGCGCGCGCGGCGCGCATCCGCGCCGCCGACACATAGGTCATCGGCGGCGTGCCGACCACCGCGGTGAACCGCGCCGCGAAGACCGAGCGCGACATCGTCGCGCGGCGCGCGAGCGCGTCGAGAGTCCACGGGTGCCCCGGATCGCGGTGGACCGCGGCGAGTGCGGCGCCCAGCTGCGGATCCCGCAGCGCAGCGAGCCACCCGCTCGATTCCGACTCCTGGTCGGCCAGCCACGCTCGGACGGTCTCGACGACGAGCACGTCCGCCAGCCGCGTGGCGACGGCATCTCCCCCGGGCTTCGGCTCCCGCAGCTCGCGCGCGAGCAGCGGCAGGAGTGCCGCCATCACCGGATGCCTGGCCGAGTCGACGATGACGACCGACGGCAGCACCGCGAGCATGTCATCGACCGCGGGCGAGTCGAACGCGACCACACCGCACAGCATCGCCAGGGGCGGATCGGCGGCCTCCGGCCCGATCCTCAGCACCGAGAAGGCGTCGCCGAGCATCGTCTGCGGCAGGAGGTCGGCGCGTCCGACGACCTGCGCACCGGGACTCGTCGAGATGCGGTGCCCGATCCCCCGTGGCACGAGCGCGAGCATCCCGGCATCGAGCGGGACAGCGTCGGCACCCTCGACCTCGAGGTGTGCCGTCCCGTGCGCGACGATGTGGAAGCTGAGCGTGCTCGGAAACTGCGGCATCTCCACGGAACCCTCCGCGGACGCTTCCGTCCACGAATAGAACGCGCCGCGCATGCGGACGCGGTAGAGCGCGGCGGTCAGGGCGTCCTCCGTGTCCCACGGCATGGTGACGCTCATGAAGCCTCCCGGACGATCAGTCATGGAATACGTACTTCTGACGATAGATCATCCTGCGGGCGACTGCGAGGGTGGGTTCACCACCGAAGGGAGAACCTCATGAACATCCTCGTCATCGGCGCCACCGGCGGATCCGGCCGCGCCGTCTGCGATGCCCTGCTCGAACGCGGCCACCGGGTCACGGCGCTCGCGCGCCACGCCTCCTCGCTGCCGAGCCGCGCAGGTCTGGCGCGCGTCGACGGCGACGCCACACGCGCCTCCGTGCTCGATGGCGTCGTGCCCGGCCACGACGCCATCGTGGTGACGCTCGGCATCTCGGAGCCCCCGCTGAGGGTGCGGCTGCGCGGCGCTCAGGGCACCGCCGACGACGTGCGCTCGAAGGGCACGGCCGCGATCGTGGCGGCGGCGCGGCGCGCGGGCGTGAGCCGGCTCGTCGTGCAGTCGTCGTACGGCGTCGGCGACACGCGCGCCCTGCTGCGGCTCACCGATCGGATCCTGTTCGCACTGCTCATCCGCCCGCAGATCATCGACTCCGAGATTCAAGAGGGGGTCCTGCGGGGATCGGAGCTCGACTGGACCATCGTCCAGCCGGTGTACCTGACCGACGATGAGTCCGCCGAGCACTTCACGTCGACCGACGGCAGCATCCGCCGCAACAGAGTCGCCCGCCGCGGCGTCGCACGTGTCCATGCCGAGCTCGTCGAGAGCACCGACCGGGTACGCGAGACGGTGTCGGTCTCGGGCTGATCCGCGCACATGCAGAAGAGCGGATGCCTCGGATCGAGGCATCCGCTCTTCTGCGACGCTGCGGTCAGTCCTGCTGGAGGGCGCCCTGCAGCTCGAGCGTGATGGTGACGTCCTTGCCGACGAGCACGCCGCCGGTCTCGAGTGCGGCGTTCCAGGTGAGCCCGAAGTCCTCGCGGTTCACGACGGTCTTCGCGGTGGCGCCGGCCTTGTAGTTGCCCCACGGGTCGGTGCCGAAGCCGCCGAACTCGAACTCGAAGGTCACCGGCTTGGTGACGCCGCGGATCGTGAGGTCGCCGTCGACCAGGAAGTCGCCGTCGGCGATGCGGGCGCCGGTCGAGCGGAACTCCATGGTCGGGTGGTTCTCGGCGTCGAAGAAGTCACCGGAGCGGAGGTGGTTGTCGCGCCCCTCGTCCTTGGTGTCGACCGAGGTCACGTCGACGCTCGCCTCGACCTGCGCGTCGAGCGGGTTCTCGGGGGCGACGAGCGTCGCGCTCTTCATGCCGAACGTGCCGCGCACCTTCGAGATCATCATGTGGCGCACGCTGAAGGTGACCTCGCTGTGCGCGGGGTCGAGCACCCAGGTGCCTGCCTTGTAGCCGGGAACGTCGATCGTGGTGGTGTCGGTCATGGCCGTCCTTCGTGTGGGGTGGATCACCGCAGCTGCGGCGATGGGCTCGATGGACGTCAACGCGGTCGATGGGGAGATCTATTCCGGTGAATGAAAGATTTCTCATGCCGGACACGACGAAGGGGCGGATGCCGCAGCATCCGCCCCTCCGAACGACGAGGTTCCGTCCGTCTTCGACAGGCTCAGCCGACCTTGATGAGGTCGATGATGAAGATCAGCGTCTTGCCGCCGAGGAAGTGGCCTCCGGCGGGTCCGTACGCGAGGTGCGGCGGGATGACGAGCTCGCGGCGCCCGCCTTCCTTCATGCCGGGGATGCCGTCCTGCCAGCCCTGGATCAGACCGCGCAGCGGGAACTGGATGCTCTCGCCGCGGTTCCACGACGAATCGAACTCCTCGCCGGTCTCGTACTCGACGCCCACGTAGTGGACGGTCACGGTGTCGCCGGGCTTCGCCTCGGCGCCCTCGCCCACGACGATGTCGCGGACGACCAGGTCGGCAGGCGCCGGTCCGGCGGGTGCGTCGATCTCGGGCTTGGTGCGGTCGTCAGTCATGACACCATCCAACCATCCCGTGATCGCGGATGCCGGATCAGTTCGCCGTCAGGGGAACCGCCGAGCGTTCTCTTGACACTCGCGCGGCCCCCCGGCATCCTGGTCGCAGACCAACTCAGCGCTCGGTAGACACGCAGGCATCGCCGCGGCACCGAGCGCTGAGTCTTGATATGGCCGGATCACGCGGATGTCCGCCCCTACGGCGCGAACATCGCCGCGCGCGTCGCGGCCGTCTTCTCCAGGAGGGCCCGTTCCTCGGTGACCGCATGCGGGTCGCGGCCGGTGATGGCGCGCTGGCGGGTGGCGGCGAGCGCGGTGGCATCGACGATGAAGGTCCTCATGAGCGCCGTGCGGTCGCCGCGCAGTGTGCGCGCCCAGCCCAGCGCCGCCTTGCGGCCGGCCGAGGTCGCGAGCATGTCGACCTCCTGCGGCGTGAACCACCCGGCGGCCGCGTAGTCGCCGAGCCGGCGCCTCGTGAGCCGGGATTCCTCACGCCGCAACGCGATGATGCCGAGGATGAAGCCGATGAAGAGGGGCACCTGCAGCGTGAGGTAGAGCACGAAGAAATCGCCGAACATCGCGGAGCCGTTCCAGAAGGCGTGCAGCGCGATGGCGCCGGCGAGCCCGACCAGCCAGGGACCGACGGCCTGCCCGGTCGAGAGGCCGCGGCGTGCGGCGAGGCCGAGCGCGAAGCCGGTGACGCTGGTGAACATCACGTGCGCGAACGGCGACAGGATGCCGCGGAGGAAGAACGTCATCGAGGTCTCGGCAGCGCCCCCCTGGATGAAGCTCACCGCGAAGTACTGGATGTTTTCGGTGAACGCGAAGCCGGCCCCGATGAGCGCGCCGTAGACGATGCCGTCGACCGGGCCGTCGAAGGCGCGTCGCGCGGTCGCGAAGATGAGGAAGACCCCGAGGCCCTTCGCGAACTCCTCGACGACCGGGGCCTGCACCACGGTCTGGAGCACCTCGCGGGCGCCGGTGGCGGGGCCGAACGCCATCGACAGCAGCAGGTCGATGCCCAGTGCGATGCCGACGGCGGCGATGCCGCCCCAGCCCACCGCCAGCATCAGCAGCGAGCGCGGCTCGGGCTCCCATCGGTCGACGATGCGCACGGCGAACAGCACGCCGATCAGCGGCACCACTGCCAGCAGCATCCCGATCAGCGAGGCGCCCGGTCCCAGCGCGTTGAGGAAGTAGCCGATGAGGGCGATCAGGATGAGGACGAGGATGCCGACGATCCAGATCGACGCCGTGCGCCCGCGGCGCGGCGCCACCGCGGTGGGGATCTGCACCGGGGCCGGCGAGGTCGCCGGCGGCGCGATCGTCGCGGGAGTCGCGTTGCGCGGCTGCGCGAGGGCGGAGGCGAACTCGGGCGGAGTGAGCGAGGGCCGCGGCCGGGCGGCACCGGGGTCGTGCGTCATGCGCTCAGCCTATGGCTGCACAACGCTCCACCGCCGCGCGAATGCAGGTCGCCCGTCGGCGCGGGCGTCCGGCTAGGTTGGGGGAATGCGCTTCGCCCATGTCGTGCCGCCGCGGTCGGCCGAACCGAGGCTTGCACTCATCGAGGGCGACGAGGCGATCCTCGTGGAGGCACTGTTCGACGGAGCTCCGCGCGTCCTCGAGGAGCTGATCGCCGGCGGCGACGCGCTGCTGGCACGCGTGCGGGATGCCGCGGGCCAGGGCACGCGGCATCCGCTCGACACGATGGGCTTCGCGTCGGCGCTCCTGACACCGCCCGTGATCCTCGCGATCGGCCTGAACTACGCCGCGCACTCCAGCGAGCTGGGGCTGAAGACGGACTCCACCCCGACCGTGTTCGTCCTCTGGCCGAACTCACTGGCGGGGCACGACGGCACGACGATCTGGCCGCGTTCGCTGAGCGAGTCCGTGGACTACGAAGCGGAGCTCGGGGTCATCATCGGCACCCCGGCGAAGGACGTCTCCCCCGAAAACGCACTCGACCACGTGTGGGGCTACACCGTGGTCAACGACATCACGGCGCGCGACATCCAGTACTCCGAGGCCCAGTGGTCGCGCTGCAAGTCGTTCGACGGCTTCACGCCCACCGGCCCGTTCGTGGTCACGGCCGACGAGATCCCCGATCCGCAGGACCTCCACATCTGGACCGTGCTGGACGGCACGACCCTGCAGGATGCGACAACCGGCCAGATGGTGCGGCCCGTCGCGACGCTCATCTCGCACCTGTCGAAATCAGCGACCCTGCTGCCCGGAACGCTCATCTCGACAGGCAGCCCCGGAGGCGCCGGCTACTCGCGCGATCCGCAGGTGTTCCTGCGCGACCGTTCGACCGTCACCGTCGGGATCGACGGCATCGGCGCGCTGACGACCCACTGCCGCATCCTCGGCTGATCACACGACGATGCCCCCGCTCCGATCGGGAGCGGGGGCATCGCGTGCAGCTGATTCAGCGGGTCACGGGCAGGTGATCGTGCCGCCGGTGTTGAGCTCGTACTCTCCGGGAGCCATCCCTTCGCACAGCTCCTGCAGGGCCGCGCCGGCACCGTTGACCAGCACGATGACGATGATGATCGTCGCGATGATGCTGAGGACCAGGAAGATCCAGCCCAGGATGATCGCCACCTTCGCGGGGGTGTTCTTCACCCCCGCCTTCTTGCTCTGCGAGCGCGCGACATAGCCGAGGATCAGGCCGACCAGCGACGCGAAGAACACGACGACGAGGGCGACGATGCCGAGGGTCTTGCCCGGCACCGGAGCGTCCGCGGGCGCGGCAGGCGCATCGGCGGGCGGCTGAGGCGCAGTCGGCTCCGACGCGGGCTGCTGAGGCGGCTCGGGTGCGGCCGGGTTCTGCGGATCGGTCATTTCTCGCCTTTCGTTCGAGTCTCCTGACGTTATCGATCCGGAGCCTCCCGCGGCAACAGATCAGCGAGAGTCGGCGGCCTGCTCCACGACCACGTCCTCCGGCGCCTGCTGGATCGGGATCGCGGCGGTCACCGTCTCGAGCCCGGAGAGTCGGGCGGGCGACAGCTGCTTGGCGACCTGCTCGCGTGACATGAGACCCGCCTCGACGACGAGGTCGGCGACGCTGTGGCCGGTGAGCAGCGCCGTCTTGGCCAGTGCCGCCGCGGCCGCGTAGCCGATGAACGGCGTGAGCGCCGTGATCACGCCGACGGACGAGCCCACCATGGCGCCGAGACGCTCGCGGTTCGCGGTGATGCCCTCGACGCAGTTCACGCGCAGCGTGAGGATGGCCTGGCGCAGCCAGGTGATCGACTGGAAGATCGAGTGCGCGATCACCGGCTCGAACGCGTTCAGCTGCAGCTGCCCGCCCTCGACGGCCATCGTCACGGTCAGATCGGCGCCGGCGATGGCGAACGCCACCTGATTGACGACCTCGGGGATGACCGGGTTGACCTTGCCGGGCATGATGCTCGAGCCTGCCTGGCGAGCCGGGAGGTTGATCTCGCCGAACCCTGCCTGCGGGCCGGACGAGAGCAGCCGGAGGTCGTTGCAGATCTTCGACAGCTTGATCGCGTTGCGCTTCAGCGACGCCGAGAACGACATGAACGAACCGGTGTCGCTCGTCGCCTCGACGAGGTCGTTCGCGGTCGCGAGGTCGAGGCCGGAGATCTCTCGCAGGTGCCGCAGCACCACTGGAGCGTAGGACGGGTCGGTGGTGATGCCTGTTCCGATGGCCGTCGCGCCCATGTTGATCTCGTAGAGCAGGTACGCGTTCTCGGTGAGGCGCTGGTGGTCGTAGCCCAGCGTGGTCGCGAAGCCGTGGAACTCCTGACCGAGGGTCATCGGCACGGCATCCTGCAGCTGCGTCCGGCCGACCTTCAGGACGTCGTGGAACTCCACCGCCTTGGCGAGGAACGCCCGGCGCAGCAGGTCGAGCTCTTCGAGCAGGGTCTTGAGGTCGAGACCGAGCCCCACCTTGACCGCGGTCGGGTAGACGTCGTTCGTCGACTGGCTCCGGTTGGTGTCGTCGATCGGCGACAGGAACGCGTAGTCGCCCTTCGGTCGCCCCGCGAGCTCGAGGGCGAGGTTCGTGATGACCTCGTTCGCGTTCATGTTCGTCGAGGTGCCGGCGCCGCCCTGAATCACGCCGACGACGAACTGGTCGTGGAACTGCCCGTCGATGACGAGCTGCGCGGCACGATCGATGAGATCGGCCTTGGCCGGATCGAGCACCCCGATCTCACGGTTCGCGCGGGCGGAGGCCTGCTTCACCATGGCGAGCGCGCGCACCAGGTCGGGATAGACCGAGATCGGCCTCTTCGAGATCGGGAAGTTCTCCAGCGCGCGGGCGGTGTGGATGCCCCAGTACGCGTCAGCGGGGATCTCCAGGGATCCCAGGGAGTCGGTCTCGATGCGGGTTCGCGTCATTGCGTCCAGTGACATGTGTGTGGTGTCCTCGTGGGTCGTTCACAGCGGTGTGCCGGGATGCTTCGAGACTACTCGCGACACCTTCGCGCCGGCCTATACGCGGCGTACAGCGAACCGGGTCGCCGCGTACACGGGGGCGGCCCGCCGGCGGAGTTCGAGCGCGCTCAGTGGGGCTTGCGCGAGAACGCCTCGAGCCGCTGCTCGGGCGTGAGCCGCGACATCCGCTCCACCCATTCCGCGGAGAAGACGTCGGCGGTGGGCGCCTCGACGACGGGGACGACGGCGTGGGTGATCGTGTCGTCGTATACGTGCACGAGGTGGAAGGACTGGCCGGCATCCATGCCGTTCACGTCGACCGCGGCCCGCGCCAGGTTCATCGTGTAGCAGGTGGCGGCGGCGACGCTCACCGGGACGCCCGCGAACGTGCCGCTCGTCGAATAGTGCAGGTGCCCTGCGAGGATCGCGCGCACGTCGGTGCCCGCGATCACCTCGGCGAGGCGCCCCTGGTCTCGCAGCTCGAGGATGTCGAACAGGGGCACATGCGACGGCAGCGGCGGGTGGTGCAGCGCGAGGATCGTGCCGAGCGGGGCAGGGGTCTCGAGCACGGCGCGCAGCCACTCCAGCTGTGCGGTGTCGAGATCGCCGTGGTGCCAGCCGGGCACCGTCGAGTCCAGCCCGATGAGCCGCAGGCCGCCGAGATCCCACACTCCGGTGACGGGCTCCTGCGTCGGCTCGAGTCCGAGCAGGTCGCGGCGCAGCGCCGGCCGCTCGTCGTGGTTGCCTGCCACCCACACCACGGGAGCACCGAGGCGCTCGGCGACCGGCTCGACGGCTTCGCGCAGGGCCCGGTAGGCCGCCGGCTCGCCGAGATCCGTCAGGTCGCCCGTGAACACGATCGCATCGGGACGGATGCCGGTGGCCTCGACCGCGACCAGCGTTCGTGCCAGGTTCGCCGCGGTGTCGAAGCGCCCGCCGAGCGGCGGGTTGCCCGCCAGCAGGTGCGTGTCGCTGATGTGCAGCAGCGTGCGCCGGGCGGCCGGATGCTGACCGAACTGCACGGACGCGGCGGAACCCACGCGCCCGGCGGATTCGGGCGTTGCACCGGCGGCGCCGGAAGCGGGCGTGGGGACCATGGGCCCCAGCCTAGGCGCTCGTGCCGACACCGCTCATGCGGCGGACGGCCGTTGCGCCTCAGTGGTTGAACAGGATGAGGAGCAGCCCGCCGAGGACGGCGGCGGCGCAGACGCCGAAGCAGAGATAGGCGGCCACGAGGGCCACACGCTTCTGACCATCGGTCAGCGGACTGCGCTTGGCGGCCTTCGCGGCAGCCTTCTCGGCGCGGCGCGCTTCCTTCTCGGTGATCACGGTGATGGCGTCGGTGAACTCGGCGGGCGCGACGACCGGCGCGCGGCCGGCGCGCACGAGGAGACGCAGGCCGAGCGCGTAGAAGCCGACGACGAGGACGGCCGAGGTGAAGGCCGCGATGAAGACCTGTACGAACGATTCCCAGTGGATGGTCATCGCGGGCCTCCGCTCTTCGGGCCGTTCGCGGATCGCTCGGCGGCCTTCGCCGCCTTCGCCGCCTTCTTCGCCGCGGTCTGCGCGGCTGCCACGCGCCGCGCCTCTTCACGGGCGATGGCACGCTGGCGGCGTGTGGGCGGCGGGTTGCGCTTGACCTTGACCGCGCGGCCCGAGTCCGCGACCTCGCTCATCGCGTTCGCCGCCGTCACCTCGTCGCGGCGCGAGCGCAGGAAGAGGAACAGGATGATCGCGACGGCGAGCACGGCGTCGATGATGACGCCCCAGACGGGCAGCCACACGACGATCAGAGCAGCCACGGCGCCGACCGCGCCCGCGGCAGGGAGGGTCAGGACCCAGCCCACCATGATGCGGCCCGCCGTGCGCCACCGCACCTGGGACCCCCGGCGTCCGAGGCCGGATCCGATGACCGAGCCCGACGCGACCTGGGTGGTCGACAGCGCGAAGCCGAGGGCGCTCGAGGCGAGGATCGTCGAGGCCGTCGACGCCTCGGCCGCGAAGCCCTGAGCCGGCTTGACCTCGGTCAGCCCCTTGCCGAGCGTGCGGATGATGCGCCAGCCGCCCATGTAGGTGCCGAGGGCGATCGTGATCGCGCAGGCGAACACCACCCAGGTCTGCGGTTCGGGGTTCGATGCGGACTGCAGGCCGGCCGTGATGAGCAGGAGCGTGATGATGCCCATGGTCTTCTGCGCGTCGTTCGTGCCGTGCGCCAGAGCGACCAGGGACGACGTGAAGATCTGCCCGAAGCGGAAGCCGTCGCGCCCGTCGGGCTTGCTGTCGTAGCGCCGGGTGAGCGCGTAGGCGAGCTTCGTCGCGGTGAAGGCGATGAGCCCGGCGGTGACCGGGGCGATGAACGCCGGCAGGATCACCTTCGACATCACGACACCGAAGTCGACCGCCGTGACGCCGACGCCGACGATCGTGGCGCCGATGAGCCCGCCGAACAGCGCGTGCGAGGACGACGAGGGAAGCCCCAGCAGCCACGTGAGCATGTTCCAGGTGATGGCGCCGATGAGGCCGGCGAGGATGATCTCCGGGAAGATGTCGTGGGAGATCTGCTCCTCGTTGATGATCCCGCCCGAGATGGTCTGAGCCACCTCCGTCGACAGGAACGCGCCGACCAGGTTGAGGACCGCTGCGAGGAGCACCGCGGTCTTGGGCTTGAGTGCACCGGTGGCGATGGGCGTGGCCATCGCGTTCGCCGTGTCGTGGAAGCCGTTCGTGAAATCGAAGAACAGCGCCAGCGCGATCACCAGAACGATGATGAGGGTTGCGGTTTCCACCGTTCGCTTTCGGTGAGGAGGAGTGGAGAGATGGTGCCGACGAGATCGGCGCGACGAACGAACAGTTCACCAAGAATTCAGGTACCGGCAACCGGCCAGGAAGAATCCTACATCGGCGACCCTGACGGTCAACTCGGAGGCGACTAGCGTGGAACGGTGACTCTCAGCGACCCCGTACCCGCCCCGTCCGCCCCTGCCGCCGGCATCCGTCCTCCGGTCGCCGACAGCAGGATCACCGTCCGCTCGCACCACGGCGACGACGTCGAGGACCGCTACGAGTGGTTCCGTGAGAAGGAGGACGCCGCTGTCATCGCCCACCTCGAGGCAGAGAATGCCTACACGCAGCAGCGCACCGCCCACCTCGAGGGGCTCCGCGAGCGCATCTTCGGCGAGATCAAGGGCCGCACGCTCGAGACCGATCTGTCGGTTCCGACCCGCCGCGGCCAGTGGTGGTACTACGGCCGCACCGTCGAGGGCAAGCAGTACGGCATCCAGTGCCGTGCGCCGCTCGCCTCGCCCGACGACTGGACGCCGCCCGAGCTCTCCCCCGACGTCGAGGTGCCCGGTGAGCAGATCCTGCTCGACGGCAACATCGAGGCCGACGGTCACGATTTCTTCTCGCTCGGCAGTTTCGAGGTCACGAGCGACGGCGCCCTGATGCTCTTCGGCGTCGATGTCGCCGGCGACGAGCGCTACACGGTGCGCGTGCGCAATCTCGTCACCGGCGAGCAGCTGCCCGACGAGATCCCCGACACCTTCGCCGGTGCGACCTTCTCCCCCGACGGCCGCTTCATCGTCTACACGACCGTGGACGACGCGTGGCGGCCCGACACCGTGTGGCTCCACGAGCTCGGCACGGCCGTCGAGGACGATGCGAAGCTGTTCCACGAGCCCGATGAGAGGTTCTGGGTCGGCGCCGGATTCACCCGCAGCGACCGGTTCCTCGTCATCGGCCTGGGCTCGTCGATCACCTCGGAGGAATGGCTGCTGGATGCCGACGACCTGCGCGGCGAGCCGCGCGTCGTGTGGCCGCGCACCGAGGGCGTCGAGTACGACTCCGAGCACGCCGTCGTCGACGGCGAGGACGTGCTCTTCATCCTCCACAACGACGACGCCCTCGACTTCGAGCTGGTGCGGGTGGCGGCATCCGACCCGGCCGGTGAGCGCGCGGTCGTGATCCCGCATCGCCCTGGCGAGCGGCTGCTGGGCGTGTCGACGTTCCGCGACTGGGGCGTCGTCGGCTATCGCCGTGGCGGGCTCGCCCGGCTCGGCATGCTGGACTACGCGACCAGCGAGGTCAGCGAGATCGCGTTCGACGAGCCGCTGTACTCGGTGGGGACCGGCGGCAACCCGGAGTGGGCTCCCCCGCTCCTGCGCCTCGGCTACGGATCATTCGTCACGCCGGGCACCGTCTACGACCTCGACGTCGCGACCGGCGAGCTGCACCTGCGCAAGCGCCAGCCGGTGCTGGGCGGCTACGAGCCCGACGACTACGCGCAGGCGCGAGTGTGGGCGACCGCCCAGGACGGCACCCAGCTCCCCATCTCGCTGGTCTACAAGCGGTCGTTCGGCGACGCCGGCGCCGCGCCGCGCCCCGTGCACCTGTACGGCTACGGGTCGTACGAGCACTCGATCGAGCCCGGGTTCTCGGTTCCGCGCCTGTCGGAGCTCGACCGCGGGGTCGTGTTCGCCGTCGCCCACGTGCGCGGCGGGGGCGAGATGGGCCGTCAGTGGTACGAGGACGGCAAGCTGCTCAATAAGCGCAACACGTTCACCGACTTCGTCGACAGCGCCCTGCATCTCATCGACCACGGCTACACGACCCCGTCGCAGCTGGTCGCCGAGGGCGGTTCGGCCGGAGGACTCCTGATGGGTGCGGTGGCGAACCTGGCGCCCGAGCTGTTCGCCGGCGTTCTCGCCGACGTGCCGTTCGTCGACGCGCTCACGACGATCCTCGACCCGTCGCTGCCATTGACCGTCATCGAGTGGGACGAGTGGGGCGACCCGCTGCACAACGCCGACGTGTACGACTACATGAAGTCGTACTCGCCCTACGAGAACGTGCGGACGGATGTCGCCTACCCGCGCATCCTCGCCGTCACCTCGCTCAACGACACCCGCGTGCTGTACGTCGAGCCGGCCAAGTGGGTCGCGCGGCTGCGCGAGGTCGGTGCCGACGCGCTGCTGAAGTGCGAAATGGTGGCCGGTCACGGCGGCGTGAGCGGTCGCTACAACGCCTGGCGCGAGCGCTCCTTCGAGCTCGCCTGGCTCCTCGACGTGCTCGGCGTGGCCGACGCCTGACGGGCGGCGCGGCACGCCGGCGGTCAGTCGCGACTCCGCCCGGTGAGTGGTCTCGATTCCTCCCAGAGAGGGGCGATACCGGCACCGCGGGTCCGAACACTTGAAAATCGCCACTGAACTTCCGGTTCACACAGCCCTGAGGTGAGCCGTGTGAACCGGAAGTTCATCGACATCCTGGTGCCCACCGACCTGAAGTGAACCGTGCGAACCGGAAGCTCATCGACGTCCTCGCTGTGTCGCGATGCGAGCGCCAGATCCCGCAGGCCGACCAGCGGATCCCGCAGATCGAGCGGGTCCCTCGAGGCGAGGCATCCGCTCGCCCTCCGGTTCGACGCCAGAGACGTCAGCCGAAGAGGGCGGCGGCTTCCTCGTAGCGGTAGAGGGGGACCGTGTTGAGCTCGCCGAGGGCCTCGGCGAAGGGGACGCGCACGATGTCGGTGCCGCGCATGGCGACCATCTGGCCCCACGCGCCGTCCATGATGGCGTCGGCGGCGTGCAGGCCGAGGCGGGTGGCGAGCACGCGGTCGAAGCCCGACGGCGAGCCGCCGCGCTGGATGTGGCCGAGCACGGTCGAGCGGGTCTCGATGCCGGTGATGCGCTCGATCTCGGGCGCGAGGACCTCGCTGATACCGCCGAGGCGCGGGCGGTTGAACGCGTCGAGGCCCTTGTCGCTGAACGCCTCGTCCATGCCGGTGAGGGTGAACCCCTCCGAGACCACGACGAGCGGCGCACGTCCGCGGTCGTGGGCCTTCGTCACCTGCGCGCAGATCTCGTCGATCGACATCGGCACCTCGGGGATGCAGATGGCGTGGGCACCGGCGGCCATGCCGGCATGCAGGGCGATCCAGCCGACGTGGCGGCCCATGACCTCGGCGACCATGCAGCGCTGGTGCGAGTCGCCGGTGGTGCGCAGGCGGTCCATCGCGTCGGTCGCGATGTTGACGGCGGTGTCGAAGCCGAAGGAGTAGTCGGTCGCGCGCAGGTCGTTGTCGATCGTCTTGGGGACGCCCAGCACGTTGATGCCGTCGTTCGCGAGGCGGTTCGCCGCGGCGAGGGTGCCCTCGCCGCCGATCGCGATGATGCCGTCCAGGCGGTGGCCGTACATCGTCTTCGCGATGTTCTCGGCGCCGCCGCGCGGGCCCTCGTACGGGTTCGTGCGGCTCGTGCCGAGGATCGTGCCGCCGACCTTCGACAGGCCCTTCACCTCGTGCCGGGTCAGCGGGAAGAAGTCGCCGTCGACGACACCACGCCAGCCGTCGCGGATGCCGACGAACTCGAGGTCATAGGTCGTCGTCCCCTTGAGCACGACGCCGCGGATGACCGCGTTGAGTCCGGGGCAATCGCCGCCGCTCGTCAGGATGCCGATCTTCATAGCTGTGTTCCTCGCTGTCGGGTGAAGAGAGTCGGCGACGCTGCCTCCCCCGACATTAGTGCCGGACGCGCCGCCCTGCCACACGAACCGCCCGGTCCCGCGCCGACGAGGAAGGGCGGCGCGATTCCGCGCCGCCCTTCCTCGCTTTACGGACTACGCCGCGCCGAGCGCCTGCCGCAGCACGTGCATGAGCGCGGACAGCTGCACCGAGTCGCTCGACTGCGGGTCGACGGCCTCGCCGTCGAGCGCCCGCGCTGCCAGCCCCTGCTTGGAGTCGATCAGCTCGGCGATCTTGGTGTCGATCGTGTGCGCCGCGATGATGCGCCACGCCGTGACCGGCTCGTCCTGGCCGATGCGGTGCACGCGGTCGATGGCCTGCGTCTGCTCGGCGGCCGTCCATGACAGCTCGGCGAGCACGACGTTCGACGATGCCTGCATGTTCACGCCGACGCCCGCAGCAGTGAGCGAGCAGACGGCGATGCCGACGTCGGGGTCGGTGTTGAACGCGTCGATCGCCTGCTGGCGGGCGGCCGTCGCCTGATCGCCTCGCAGCGACACCGTCTTCAGACCGGCCGCGGCGAAGTGCGCCTCGGCGGCGTCCATGACGTCGATGTGCTTGGCGAAGAACACGACCTTGCCGACCGAACGCTGCAGCTGCACCGCATAGTCCGCCGCGAGCACGGCCTTGGCCTGACCGATCTTGCGCACCATCGTGAAGACGTTCTCCGAGCCGGTGCCGGCGGCCTTCGACTCCTCGAGCTCGTTCTGCGCGACCAGGCGCACGATGTCTTCGTCGATGTGGCCGGGGCCGTGGCCGCGGTCGCCGCGGGCGTCGATGATGCGGCGGTAGCGCGCGGCGAGCCGCTCACCGAGCTCGCGCTCGGCCTGACGGATGGAGCGCCCGAACTCGTCGTCCAGCTGCACCGGCAGGTCGGCGATGAGCTTGTCGGGCAGGTCGGCGGCGACATCCTTCTTCTTACGCCGGACGATCCCCATCGAGATGACGGCGTCGCGCGCTTCGGGGTAGAACGACTTGTCGGCGGGCGTCAGCCCCGTCTCGTCGAGTTTCTCCATGAGCTCTGGACCGGGCTTCTCGCCGGTGGTCCAGCCCAGGAAGCGCCAGATCGCGTCGAAGTCCTCGACGTCGTTGATGAGCGGCGTGCCCGTGAGAGCCAGCAGGAGCGGATCGCGCACCTGCTCACGGATGCGCGTCGCGAGGGCCAGCACGTTCTGCGACCGCTGCGACGTCAGGTTCTTGATGAAGTGCGCCTCGTCGACGACCATGCCCTTCAGCCCGATCGAGCTGAGCCACGACAGGTGCCGGTCGAGGATCTCGTAGTTGACGATGAAGACGTCGGCGAACGCGTCGATGTCTTCGCCGTCGCCCTGGATCACCGTCGCGCGACGGTGCGGCGTCCAGCGCTCGACCTCGCGCGCCCAGTTCATCTTCACCACGTTGGGGACGACGGCCAGGAGCGGGTACGCGTTCGCGACGGATGCCGCGAGCACCGACTCCGCCGTCTTGCCCAGGCCCGGCTCATCGGCGAGGAGGAACGTGCGGTGCCCGGCGCGCACGGACTCGAGGAACCGCGACTGGTGCGGCATGACCTCGAGGCCCCTGGGCGACAGGCGGTCGAACTCGGGCACGGGCGGGAGCTCCATCGTGGCGCTGCCGCCACCGGCACCGATCTCGAACGCCTTGTACAGCGGGCCCATGAGCTCCCAGCTGTCCAGGCGGCGGCGCGGCGTCTGCTTGGGGCCTCGCGCCGACAGGTCGGGCGCCAGGAACGGGTTCGCCTCGCGCCGCGCCACGACCTGCTGCGGCACGACCTGGCGCTCGACCAGCGCGGCCGGCACGACGGGCGTCGCGACCGGCGCGACGTCGGTGATGATGAGCTCGTCGGGTGCGAGCTCGGCGCCCGACTCGAGCAGCCAGTCCCGGCGCATGCGGCGCGCGACCGGCGAGGTGGCCTGGTCGACCTCGAGCAGCTGGATGAGCGAGGTGTCGCGGGCGGCGGTCTTCGCGAGGATGGTCGCGACGCCGTCGAGCCGCTTCAGCAGCTCGGCGCGCGCGGCATCCGTCAGCTCGGCGTCGCCCTTCACACGGGCGCGCTCCTCGCGCACCAGGAACGCGATGACCTGGAACTTGACGCGGTTGGTCGGGCCCAGCTTTCCGCGCTGGGCCTTGGCCTCGACCTCTCGCACCTTGCGGGCGAGGATCGGGATGATCGGGGCCTCGTCGTCGCGACGTGCGGACGAGGTCTTGCGGCGACGCTGCGCCGTCTGGGCGGGTGCCGTGGTCGGCATGCTCCTCCTGAGCGTGAGTGCCGGCTCGGGACCGGCGAGGATCGGATGACACCGATGGTTCTGCGTGCTCCCGCGGGCGGCGCAAGCGCCGTCGCGAACGCGGGATCGGGGATGTTGCGTCGGCGGTCGCGGGCACTCGCTTCTGCGAGCTGCGACATCGTCAGCGGTTCTTCCCTCGTGCCATTCTACGGGACGGGGGCCGGGTCGAGGGAAGCAGGCCCGCCGAAGGGATGCAGATTCGAGATGCGGGCGCCGCGGGATCAGCCCCAGAGCGTCGCGACCACGTCCTCGGTGTACCCGTCGGGCGCGAAGTTGATCCACGCCGTCGTCACCAGGCCGCCGTCGCCGACGTAGTGCGTCTCGCCGCGGGTGTACTCGTTGTCGTCGAGCGTCACGCCCTTCTGCTCGATCCGGCACACGGTGCCGTCGCCGAGCGCCTCGCAGCCGAAGCCGGCCGCGGGCAGCGCCGCGAGGACCGCATCTGCCTGGTCGCCGTCGATCACGGTGACGTTCGTCGCCAGACCGTACTCGCTCGGCTGGCCCCACGAGCATCGCAGCGTCGGAGCGCCGCTGTGGATGATCTCGAGAAGATCGGCGTTCTCGGTCGACAGCATCGTGACGCCGGGGTCGTTGAGCGGCGGATTGGCCGACTGCAGGCCGGCGAGCATTTCGGCGGAGTAGATCTCCTCGCACGCGGCCGGCAGCTGGAAGCCCGCCTGCGGCTCCTCGGTCTCGACCGGTGACACCGAAGGGGCCGGGGTCGGTTCCTCCACGGTGATCGAAGGGCTGCTCGACGGCGTGGCAGCCGGCTCGGGGCGACAGCCCGCGACGACGACGGCGAGCGCAGCGAGCGCCACGCACCCGACCACGACCCGCTTCCACCGGCTCTGCTCGACCGTTCCCACGTCACCCGTCCTCTCGCGCCACCGGAGGGCGCCGCGATATCGACCCTAACGACGAGGACGGACGGATGCCGCCGGCCACGCCGCCCGGCCACCCGACGCGGGACGGACTCAGGGTCCGGCGTACGCGCTCTGCCACTCCGAGAGCGTGTGGGGGTCGTCGGTCACGATGCCGTCGACGCCGAGCGCGGTGACGGCATCCCACTGCGTGTCGTTGTTCAGCGTGTACACGACCACGCGCGCGCCGGCCGCGTGCAGCTCGTCGACGATGCCGGGGCGCGCCAGCACCGCTTTGCGGCTGACCACCACGCCCCGTGCGCCGGACTCGGCCACGGCGCTGACGACATCGGAGGGCAGATGCTTGAGGATGAGCAGCCGCGACAGCACCTCCGACTCCGTCGCGGCGAGCGCCAGGGTCCGGGCGTCGAAGCTGGCGAAGACCACTCGCCGCTCGAGGCCGCGCGCGGCGACTTCGGCCACGGCCGCGTCGACGGCGGCGGCATCCCATCCGCCCTTCAGCTCGACGATCGCGCGGCCGTCGGCGGCGACGAGCGCGTCGAGGAACTCGGCCAGCGTCGGAACGGGCGTTCCGGCGTAGGCGGGATCGAACCACGAGCCCGCATCCAGCGCGAGCACCTCCGCCAGCGCGAGCGACGACAGCCGGCCGTGGCCGTCCGTGGTGCGGTCGACCGTCTTGTCGTGCATGAGCACCGGTTGGCGGTCGGCGGTGAGTGCGACGTCGACCTCGACGTAATCGAATCCGGCGGCGAGCGCGGCGGTGATCGCGGGGAGCGTGTTCTCGGGGGCGGTGGCGGCGCCGCCGCGATGGCTGGCGATGAACGCGGCCTCGCCGGGCGTCCTCTCATCCCCCATCAGCTCGCGCGAGCTGACACGTGCGGGGGTCGCGCCGAGGACGGCGATGATGACGCTCGCGATGGCGAGCACACACATGACGGACAGGGCGTGGATCCGGTCGCGAGCGCGATCGGAAGCCGCGGAGTAGGGCATCGGGCATGTCCTCCGAGGTTCGTTCACACGTCACCGTCGACGTGGTGCGGATCACTCTACATGCGCCGTTACTGTTTCGTTACTTAGGATTCGCGCTGGTTCGCCTCACGGCGATGACGGCGTCCCACAGCGCCTCGGCGACGTCGCCCTTGCTCCCCCGGCGCGCCGCGACGACCTCGCCGTCCGCGTCGATCACCGTGACCGCGTTGTCGGCGGCCTCGAACCCCTTCGCCCAGCCGACCTCGTTCACGGCCAGCAGATCGGTGCCCTTGCGCGCGGCCTTGCGGCGTCCGCGGTCGAGGAGGGTCTCGCCATCGCCCGGCGTCTCGGCGGCGAACCCGACGATCGTCTGGCCGCCGCGACGGCGGCGGACCAGCCCGGCGAGGATGTCGTCGTTCTCGATGAGGTCGAGCGTGATCCCGCCCGCGGGCGCGGAGTCCTTGGATCGCTTGAGCGGCGACACCTCGGCCACGCGGTAGTCGGCGACGGCCGCCGCCATCACGATGACGTCGGCAGCGCCGGCCTCGGCGTCGACGGCGGCACCGAGCTCTGCCGCGGTTCCGGCGCGCACCACCCGCACACGCGGGACAGCGGATGCCGTGGCCAGCACGCCGTCGTCGACATGGGCGGCGACGAGCACCACGTCGGCGCCGCGGTCGGCGGCGGCCAACGCGACGGCCACGCCCTGGCGGCCGCTCGAGCGGTTGCCGATGTAGCGCACCGGATCGATCGGCTCGCGGGTGCCGCCGGCGCTCACGACGACGCGGAGCCCGTCGAGGTCGGCGGGCCGGCCGCCGGCCGCGGCGAGCGCGGCGTCGAGGATCGCCTCGGGCTCCGACATCCGTCCCGGCCCGCTGTCGCCGCCGGTCAGCTCGCCGCTCTCGGGGCCGACCACGATGACCCCGCGCTCGCGCAGCGTCGCCATGTTGTGGACGGTCGAGGGGTGGCGCCACATCTCGGTGTGCATCGCCGGCGCCACGACGACCGGTGCCGTGGTGGCGAGTAGGGTCGTCCCCAGGAGGTCGTCCGCGAGTCCCGCGGTCATCTTCGCCAGGGTGTTCGCCGTCGCGGGCGCCACGATCACGAGGTCGGCCGCCTGGCCGAGCGAGACGTGACGGACCCGCGCGACATCATCGTGGACGGAGGTCGTCACGGGGTGACGGCTGATCGCCTCCCATGTCGGCAGCCCGACGAACCGGAGGGCGTCGTCCGTGGGGACGACATGCACCTCGTGCCCCGCCTTGACCAGCAGGCGCACGAGCTGGACGGTCTTGTAGGCGGCGATGCCACCGGTGACCCCGACTACGACGAACACCCTCCGATCTTGGCACGCCCGCCCGACTCCCCGGCCCCACAGCCGGACGACACCCCCGAGGAGCCCTCTGCATGTGCACCGTTGTGATCCGCGTCCCGGCGTCGGCCGACGAGCCCACAAGCGTGCTCGCGATCCGCGACGAGGACCCGGATCGGCCGTGGAACCCGCTCGGCCGGTGGTGGCCAGAGCCTCACGAGGGCGTCGTCGGGGTGCGCGACGTCCGCGCCGGCGGCGCGTGGCTGGCGGCCGACCCGGAAGCGGGCCGGCTCGCCGTGCTCCTCAACCGCGCCGACGAGTCCTCGCGCCCGGAGTCCGAGCTCGTGTCACGGGGCGGCATCGTGCTCGAGTCCGTCGCTGGCCGCTCTCCGGCGGGCGAACCGGCGACGCACGGCTTCAATCTCGTCGAGGTCGACGGCGCGCACGCACGCGTGCTCACGTGGGACGGCGTGGCCCTGCGCACGGTCGACCTCCCGCCCGGCACGCACATGATCGCCCACGACGACGTCGACGACGACGCAACGCCGCGCATCGCCCGGTGGCTGGACGAGTTCCGCTCGGCGGAGCCCACGGGCGAAGGACGCTGGTGGATGCCGTGGGTCGAGGTGCTCGAGCGGTCCGCCGAGCTCGCACCGACCGACGACGATGCGATCATCCGCGACAACCGTCCGTACGGCTACCCCACCCTGTCGCTCCTCGCGTGCGTGGCGTCGGTGTCGGCGGACGACGTGGAGGTCCACTACGGCGAGCTGGCGCACCCCGGCGAGTGGGGCGGGCTCGCGCTCGAGTAGAGTCCGGCCTGCGCGTGAGCCACGTCTTCCACGTCCCGGTCTACTGGAAGGCCGAGATGCAGTCGGTCTTCTGACCCACCGGCGGCATTAGGCCCGACCGCTTCCCGCGGTGGCTTTGTCGCGACGGCGCTGTTAAGTTCGTGCCCATGGGCCTCGCCACCAAGATCATCACAGGAGCCACGGCCGCCGTCGTCGCGGGCCTCGTCGCCTTCGCCGTCGTCCCGGCGCTCGCGTCCAACACCGCCGCACCGTCGCCCGCGTCGGCGACTCCCACCGAAGAGCCGACCGCGGCCACCGCGACCGACGACGACGCAGCAGACGCCGACGCCCCGCTGACCGAGCTGCCCGACTGGGCGAAGACGGGCACGCTCTGGCTCATCTACCCGGACGGGTTCGAGTGCGAGGGCACCGAGGGGTGCCCGAACGACTACCGCGCCATATTCGGGGAGCCCGCGGACGTGCTGCCCGCAGGCGTCGAGTACTACGACCCCGCGAAGCACCTCTACAACCCGGCCACGAACACCGGCTTCGTGTTCCCCAAGGGGCACACGATGGTCGTCACCCCCGACCAGTAGCCGCCACAGACAACCGAAGGCCCTCCTCCCGCTCCGGGAGGGGGCCTTCGTCCGCTCGCGCCTATTCGGTCATCCCGCACCGAATCCAGTTCTGCAGACGCCAGATGACGTTGTAGAGGTTCAAGGGAGCGCGATCGTAGGTGTCCCACCGCTGGCCGACGTGGGCCGTCCAGCCAGGGATGCGGCCGCAGCAGACGCGGTGGCCGAAGAGGCGGAAGAGGGTGTCGCAGAGCATGCCACGCATGAGGGGTTGTCCTCTCGATGGTCGCCGCCCCGGGTGGGGCTAGCGTTGGCAGCTGCTCATGCGATCAATCCCTTCGGTGTGTGACGAACCCGGTCGAATGCTAGGCGAGGCTCTTGGGGTGCCACACCGTCTTCGTCTCGGTGAACGCCGTGATGCGGGAGAGGCTCGGGGCCGCGGCATCCGTCCCGTTCTCGGGAGGGAGCACGCGTGTGAGGGTGTCGGCGGCCGCGATCTGCAGGTCGACCCAGTCCAGGTCGCCGGCGCCGACGAGGTCGAGCGCGTGCACGTCGGGGTGGGATGCCAGCCACGGTGCGATCTCGGCCGGCGAGCCGGTCAGCACGTTGACCACTCCCCCGGGCACGTCGCTCGTCGCCAGCACCTCGGCCAGCGAGATCGCCGACAGCGGATACCGCTGCGACGCGACGACGACCACCGCGTTGCCCGTCACGAGCGCCGGCGCGATCGCCGAGACGAGACCCACGAGCGCCGTGTCCTGCGGGGCGACGACGCCCACGACCCCGGTCGGCTCGGGCACCGAGATGTTGAAGTACGGTCCGGCCACGGGGTTGCCGTTGCCGGCGACCTGGGCGAACTTGTCGCACCAGCCGGCGTACCAGACCCAGCGGTCGATCGACTCGTCGACTTCGGCGGCGGCCACGGATGCCGAGACACCCGTCTGCTGCACGATCTCGTCCACGAACTGCGCGCGCCGGCCCTCGAGGATCTCGGCGACCCGGTAGAGCACCTGGCCGCGGTTGTAGGCGGTCGCCCCCGACCATCCCTTGACGGCGCCGCGGGCCGAGACCACGGCATCGCGGGCGTCCTTGCGCGACGCGAGTGCCGCATTGGCGAGGAACTCGCCCTTAGGCGTCGCGACCTCGTAGGTGCGGCCGGACTCGCTGCGGGGGAAGGCACCGCCGATGTAGAGCTTGTACGTCTTCGGCACGGTCAGTCGCTTGCTCATGCCGAGACCTCCTTCTTCGACCGGGTAGATTCGCGTTTCGTCTCGCTGCGCTCGCTCAACGACCGGGGACCGACGGCTGCCGCGCCCTTGAGATACGCGGCGAGGCCGTGGCGGCCCCCCTCGCGGCCGTAGCCGGACTCCTTGTAGCCGCCGAAGGGCGACGACGGGTCGAACCGGTTGAAGGTGTTCGCCCACACCACGCCTGCCCGCAGGCGGTCGGCGACGGCGAGGATGCGCGAGCCCTTGTCGGTCCAGATGCCGGCCGAGAGACCGTACGGGGTGTTGTTGGCCTTCTCGATCGCCTCGGCGGGCGTGCGGAACGTCAGCACCGACAGCACCGGTCCGAAGATCTCGTCACGGGCGATGCGATGGCTGGCCTGCACGTTCGTGAAGATCGTCGGCGCGAACCAGAACCCGTTCTCGGGGATGACGCAGGGCGCGCTCCAGCGCTCGGCGCCCTCGTCCTCGCCGATCTTGCTGAGCTCGCGGATGCGATCGAGCTGCTCGCGCGAGTTGATCGCTCCGATGTCGGTGTTCTTGTCGAGCGGGTCGCCGAGGCGGAGCGTCGACAGGCGGGACTTCAGCCGGTCGACGACCTCGTCGTGGATCGACTCCTGCACCAGCAGGCGGCTGCCGGCGCAGCAGACGTGTCCCTGGTTGAAGAAGATGCCGTTGACGATGCCCTCGATCGCCTGGTCGATGGGGGCGTCCTCGAACACGATGTTCGCCGCCTTGCCGCCGAGCTCGAGCGTGAGCTTCTTGTCGGTGCCGGCGACGGCCTTCGCGATCTCGCGCCCGACGGGGGTCGAACCGGTGAAGGCGACCTTGTTCACGTCGGGATGCCGCACCAGCGCCGCACCCGTGGCGCCGGCGCCGGTCACGATGTTCACGACGCCGGGCGGCAGATCGGCCTGCTGCAGGATCTCCGCGAAGATGAGCGCCGACAGCGGCGTGGTCTCGGCGGGCTTCAGGACCACGGTGTTGCCGGCAGCGAGCGCCGGGGCGATCTTCCACGCCAGCATGAGCAGCGGGAAGTTCCACGGGATGATCTGACCGGCGACACCGAGGGATCGCGGGTCGGCGCCGAGGCCCGCGTAGTCGAGCTTGTCGGCCCACCCAGCGTAGTAGAAGAACCACGCCGCGACGAGCGGCACATCGACGTCGCGGCTCTCCTTGATCGGCTTGCCGTTGTCGAGGCTCTCGGCGACGGCGAGCTCCCGCGCGCGCTCCTGCACGAGCCGGGCGATCCGGAACAGGTACTTGCCGCGGTCGCGCCCGCTCATCCTCGACCACGTCCGGTCGTAGGCGCGGCGCGCGGCCGCGACGGCGGCGTCGACATCCGCGTCGCTCGCCGAGGCGATCGTGGCGATGTGCTTCTCGTCGGCGGGCGAGATGGTGGCGAACGGCTCGCCGGACCCGGCGCGGAAGTCGCCGTCGATGAACAGCCCGTACTCGGGCTTGAGGGACAGGATCGCCCGCGACTCGGGGGCGGGCGCGTATTCGAGGAAACTCATGTCTTCTTCCCGGCTCAGTCGATGGTCACGTAGTCGGCACCGGAGTAGTGGCCGGTCTTCAGCTTCTGGCGCTGCAGCAGCACGTCGTTGAGGAGGCTGGACGCTCCGAAGCGGAACAGGTGCGGCTGCAGCCACTCCTCGCCGACGGTCTCGGCGACCGTGACGAGGTACTTGATGGCGTCCTTGGACGTGCGGATGCCGCCGGCCGGCTTGACGCCGACCTTCTCACCGGTGGCCCGATGCCAGTCGCGCACGACCTCGAGCATGAGCAGCGTCACCGGCAGCGTCGCCGCGGGCTGCACCTTGCCCGTCGACGTCTTGATGAAGTCGCCGCCCGCGAGGATCGCGAGCCACGACGCGCGCTTGATGTTGTCGTAGGTGTTGAGCTCGCCCGTCTCGAGGATCACCTTGAGCGACGCGTAGCTGCCGTCCTCGCGGCGGCACGCCTGCTTCACCCGCGCGATCTGGTCGAACACGAGACCGTAGCGGCCGGCGAGGAAGGCACCGCGGTCGATCACCATGTCGATCTCGTCGGCGCCGTGCGCCACCGCCTCGGCGGTGTCGGCGAGCTTGATGTCGAGAGATGCCCGACCGCTCGGGAACGCGGTGGCTACGGCGGCGACGCTCACTCCGCCCTCGTCGGGGTCGCCGTGGGCCGACCCGAGCGCCTCGACGGCATGCGGCACCATGTCGCCGTACACGCAGACCGCGGCCACGCGCGGGCACGTCGGATCCGAGGCATCCGGATTCAGTGCCTTCGCCACCAGCGAGCGCACCTTGCCGGGAGTGTCGGCGCCTTCGAGGGTCGTGAGGTCGATCAGCTCGATGATCTTGTCGAGCGCCCACGCCTTCGACGTGGTCTTGATGGATCGCGTGCCCAGCCCGGCGGCACGCTGTTCGAGACCGACCGCGTCGACGCCGGGAAGGCCGTGCAGATATCGCCGCAGGGTGGTGTCGTCCGGCTGCCCGCCGAGCAGCTCGACGGCCCGCTCGGGGAGCGTCACGATGGAGGTGCCTGACATGTCCTGACCTGGCTTTCGTCTGTGGGATGGGAGTGAAGTCGCGCTGCGCTGCTCATGAATCGAGCAGGTGGCGTGCGGTGGATTCGTCGGTGACCAGTACCGAGCACAGGCCTGAGGCGACCACTGCGGCGGCGACCTCTCGTTTGGATTCGCCCGCGATGACGGCGATCGCGACGTCGGCGCCGCGGAGCTCGTCGAGGGAGATACCCACCGTGCGGGCGTCCAGGTCGTGGTCGACGACGCGGCCGTCCGCGCCGATGTAGCGTCCGAGCACATCGCCGACGGCGCCGGCCGCGACGAGGCGGTCGATGTCGGCCGGAGTGAGATACCCGCTGTCGACGTGGACCGAGCGGTGATCTGCCGCACCGGCGCTGAAGAGGTACGCGGCGGCGGAGCGCGCCGTCTCGAGGACGCGGGCGACCATGCGGTCCGCCTCGATGGCCTCCTTGGTCGCGCGGTGCTCGAGGATCGCGGGGCTGGGCAGCAGGGCCGCGGCACCGCCGCCCTTCTGGGCGATGCTGACCGCAGTGGCGGCTGCTGTGCCCGGCCGCTGGCTCATGCTGACGCCGCCGTTGATCTGCACGACGTCGGTGCCGGAGGACCAGCCGTCGCGGAGGTGGTGCGCGATGTCGGACAGCGTGCGCCCCCAGCTGACGCCGAGCACACGGGGGCTGGGTCGCAGGGCGGTGAGATAGTCGGCGGCAGCCTGTGCCACGCGCTGCTGGAGCTCGTCCTCGTTGCGCACGCCGGCGCGCGAGACGACGACCGCTGAGACGCCGCGCTCGTCGCGGAGCCGACGCTCGAGCTGCGGACGCCGTGCGCGCGAGTGAAGGATCTCGATGCGGACGAAACCCTCCTCCTTGGCCTGCGTCAGGAGGCGGCCCACTTTCCACCGGGTGATCTGCAGGCTCCGGCCGATCTCCTCCTGCGTGAGGTTCTCCTCGTAGTAGAGCTCGGCGGCTCGGATCGAGAGAAGTTCGTCGACGGCGTCCACGATCCTCCCTTCGTCGTCCCCTCCAGGCTGACACACCCGCGCGGTCGTCACCAACATCTGCACAGAGTTTGCTCAGATGAGCAAACCGTCACGACCGCTGCTCGCCCGGACGTCGCGAGCATCTGTGCCGTGGTGGCGATCTCAGCCGCCGGGTCCCGGCCGCGCCGGGTCGGCGACGCTGGTCTTCGCCTGCCGCAGCAGCACGACCACCCCGATGCCGACGACCACGACGAAGGCGATGGACAGAGTCGTGAACGCGAACCAGTTGTCGTCGAGCACGAGGACGATCGCCGCCGACACGACCGCGATCGCCGCGGCGATCAGCTTGGAGGCGAACTTCATCCCGATACCCGGGGTGAGCCGGCCGGCGGGTGAGCCGCCACGCGCGAGGATCAGGTCGGCGAACGCGTCGAGCGTCGCCAGCAGCGAGGCCGAGAACGCGACCGCGCACCCGAGGGCACCCCACAGGTTCGGGGAGTCGGAGGCCGCTGCGTCGGCGGCCATGAGGACCAGCGCGTGCACGCCTCGATCGTAGGCCGACCACGTACGCCGGTCTATGGCTGGCCGCAACGGGCGAAGGATGCCGCCACCCAGCGGGTCAGCTGAGCTCCCGCCGAACCCGAACGATGTCGTCGGACATCTGGGCGATGAGGGCGTCGACCCCCTCGAACGCGACCATACCGCGGATCCGCGAGACGAACTCGATCTCGACGACGTGTCCGTACAGGTCGAGGTCCGTCTCGTCGAGCACATATGCCTCGACCTGACGCACGTCGATGTCGTCGAACGTCGGGTTCGTGCCGATGCTGATCGCCGCCGGATAGCGCACGCTGCTGCGCGGCGCGGATGCGCCGTCCTGCGGCATCCCCTCGTCGACCAGCCAGCCGGCGTACACGCCCTCGGCGGGGACGAACCCCTCGAGGCCCGGCGACAGATTCGCCGTCGGGAAGCCGAGCTGACGTCCGCGCTTGAGCCCGTGCACGACCTCGCCGCGCACGGCGTGAGGGCGTCCGAGCAGGCGGGTCGCGCCGGCGACGTCTCCGGCGTCCAGAAGCTCCCGCACCCACGTCGACGACACGCGCCGCCCGGCGTCGATCGCACGCACGTCGTCGACGACGTCCACCTCGAAGCCGAACTCGGCGCCGAGCTCGCGCAGCAGCTCGGGGTTGCCCGCGCCGCCGCGACCGAAGCGGAAGTCGGCGCCGACCATCACGATCCGCACGCCCAGCGCTCCGACGAGCACATGCTCGACGAACTCCCGGGCACCGAGGTCGGCGAGAGCGCGATCGAACGTGAGCATCAGCGTCGCATCCACTCCCGCATCGGCGAGGAGACGCAGCTTCTGGTCGACGCCGACCAGGCTGTCAGGACACAGCTCGGGGCGCAGCAGCGCGAGCGGATTGCGATCGAACGTCACGGCGACGACGCGCGAACCTGAGGCTTCGGCATCCACCTGTGCCCGATCGATGACGGCTCGATGGCCCGAGTGCACGCCGTCGAACTTGCCGATCGCGACGACGGACGGCCCGAAGCCCGCCGGCACGTCGCGGGGGTCCCGGAAGACGATCACGACGCGACCACCGCAGGTGCCGCCGCAGTGCGCTGCGCGACAGGACGATGCGTCGCCAGCCACCAGAGGCCGAGGAACGGCAGCACGAGAGGCACGAAGAGGTAGCCCGAGCCGAACCAGGACCAGACGGTCGGGTGGGCGAACAGCTCCGGCATCACGAAGCTCAGCGTGCCGACGATCAGCACGCCGACGAGCTCGAACACGATTGCGACCCACGCCACCACGTACCACCCGCGTCGGCCGGCGAAGACCAGAGCCAGCGTGGCGACGATGTACACGAGCGCCGAGAGCGCCGAGAGCGTGTAGGCGAGCGGCGCCTCGTCGAAGCGCTCGACGATCTGCACGAAGGACCGACCGGTGGCGCCGAGGGCCATGATCGCGTAGACGATCACGAGCACGCGGCCGATGCCGGTCATGCGGGGGCGGGCGGAAGACGACATAACCAGACGAGTTTAGTTCGTGCTGCGGGCACCGGTTCCGCCACGACGACGCGCGGCGGCATTCCGGGGGCGCGGCGCCGGCGGCCGCGGCGACGCGCGACGGCCGTCAGGCGAGCTGGACGGTCCAGATCACCTGCATACGCCAGACCATGACCGCGATGGACAGCGCCGCGATGCCCATGATCACCGTGCTCCAACGGCTGCGCTCGAGCAGCGCCCACGCGACGGCGGCGACGGGCAGTAGCACGGCGGAGATGAGGTAGACCCAGAACTCCAGGAGGCTCCCCGACGGCGGATTGCCCGCGAACGGCGCGATGATCGCGATGACGACCTGCGCGAGGAGCAGGAGCTCGACCAGGGCGAGAGCGCCGACCGTCCAGTCGCTCGGCCGCCGGCCGGCGAGCCCGGCGATCACGCAGAAGAGACCTGCCGCGACCGCGACGACGACCTGCGCGATCGTGAACCACAGGATCATCGGGCGGCCTCCTCGGGCATGTTCATCGCGCTCTTGACATCGTCCCCCCGGCGCTCGACGACACCGACGAGGGCGCCGTCGGGGTCGATCGCCGCCGCCGGTGTCGCGTGAAGGCGTCCGGCAGCCCCGATCAGCCGCTTGCCGTGGCGGAGGTCGCGCGCCTCGTCGGCGGTCACCTCGAACCGGCCGAGCACCGCACCTGCCGCGGTCGCCGGGTCGACCATCGTCGCGTCGGCGAGGTCCTCGACGCCGGGCGCCCCGGCCACGTCGAACGGGCCGATGCGCGTGCGCCGCAGCGCCGTGAGGTGCCCGCCCACGCCGAGCGCCGAGCCGAGGTCACGCGCGAGCGAGCGGATGTACGTGCCGCTCGAGCAGTCGACGACGACGTCGAGGTCGATGACGCCCGACATCGCCGAGTCCACGCTCGCGGTTCCTCCGTCCGTGATCGCGGCCTGCGAGCCTGTCGAGCGGCGCCGCTCGGCGAGGACCTCGAACCGCGACACCGTGACCTCGCGCGCCTTGAGCTGCACATCCTCTCCCGCGCGCGCGAGGTCGTAGGCACGGCGCCCGTCGACTTTGATCGCCGAATACGTGCTGGGAACCTGCGAGATCCGGCCGGTGAGAGCCGCGACGCCGGCCGTGATGGCCTGGGAGCCGAGGGATGCGGCATCCGTCACCGAGACGACCGTCCCCTCCGCGTCGTCGGTGTCGGTCGCGACGCCCAGCCGGATCGTGGCTTCGTAGGTCTTGTCGAGTCCGACGATGAACGTGAGCAGCCGCGTCGCGCCTTCGACACCGAGGACGAGCAGACCCGTCGCCATCGGGTCGAGCGTGCCGGCGTGGCCGATCTTGCGCGTGCCCCGTGCGCGGCGCGCTCGTGCGACGACGTCGTGCGAGGTGATGCCGCCGGGCTTGTCGACGAGCAGGATTCCGGGCGCCGCCATCAGCTGGGCCCGACGATCCGGGGGTGCGCGAGATCGACGTTGTCGACGATGACGGATGCCGCCTCCCGCGGCCGCGCCTCGCGCAGGTAGATCTCCTGCCCCTGCCGGTAGCGGGCGTTCGAGGGCGCGCCGGGGTCGGGATCGCAGCCGTCTCGCAACGCCATGCGTGCGTAGGACACGTCGAAAGGCACGTCGAGCCAGACCGACCAGTCCCAGAGTTCTCGAAGCTCCGGCCTGTGCAGGAAGACGCCGTCCACCACCAGCACCGCGTCCAGGGGCGCGGTGACCCACTGCGACTCGACGGGCGCGTCGCGGACGACGTCGAACGCCGCCAGTTGGAAGCCGGTGGTGCCGGCGGTCTGCGCGCCGTCGCGGAACGGGTCGATCAGCACGCGCCGGAAGGTCGCATAGTCGAAGGAGTCGCGGTAGAAGCCCTCGGGGCTGCGGCGGCCGCGCAGGTAACGCTCGCTCCGGGGCCGGTGGAAGCCGTCGATGCCGGCTCGGAACACCGCGTCGCCGGTCTCGGCGAACACCTCTGCGAGTCCGTCGGCGAACACCGTCTTGCCGGCGCCGTCCAGCCCGTCGACCGCGACGATGATGCGGCCGCCGGCGTTGCGGCGCCGGACGCGGTCGCGCAGTTCGCGCCACAGCGTCGTGGTCGGCGTGACGGGAAGGCGCATGGTCCCAGCCTACGGCGGTGAGCGCTGGCGCCCTGTCAGCGCTAGCCCCTGTCACCCGCAGAGCTCGTATGGCGGTACATCCATGGTCGTCACGGTCACCGAGCGGATCACCGGGTCCTCTCGATAAGTGAAAAACATCCGTCCGACCTGGAGGTGAACGATGGAGGAGTCGATCGAGTCCGCCACTTCGACCGCATCGGGATACTCCCCGCGCACGTCGTCGACCGTCGAGCCGACACCGATTCCGCTTGCCGTGCGAGGCCCGGGCGCGACCGTCGGATCCCCCCACGCCTCCGACGCGACCACGTTGACGGGGCCGACGTCGGATGTGTCCCCCGACCCAGCGGTGTAGACGTTGTAATCCTGGGCCGGCGCATGCCACCACGCCAGCCAGCCACAGCGCTCCGGATCATTTGTGGTGCCCGACGGCATGAGAGTCAGCGCGTCGGAGAACGGCATCCCCAACGCGATCGGCCCCATGCCCGCCTCGGTGATCACCCATGTCGCGGGATCGTCCGGGTCCTCTGAGTGGGCAGGCGTCGGAGAGGCAGACGGCACCGATGCGGACGGCTCCGCAGTGGGGGCGGACGGGCCCGCGCAACCGGTGACCGCTACTGCCGCGATGAGCAGCACGGCGGCAGATGCCGACAGACGCATACAGGCTCCTTCGTTCGTGTCCCTGCACGTTACGGTCGCGGAGCCGACCCGCGTCATCGTGACGCGGCGATTGTGATGAGGTCGTGACGCGCGCGCACCGGCCGTGCCGCCGCCTACGCTGGAACGCATGCCCGACCTCGCGACATCGCCCGAGTTCGAGGCACCGGCCGACCTCGCGACTCCCCTCGTCGCCTGGTACACGAAGAACGCGCGGGATCTGCCGTGGCGGCAGCCGGGGTTCGGCGCGTGGGGCGTGCTGGTGAGCGAGTTCATGCTGCAGCAGACGCCGGTGAACCGCGTGATCCCGCATCTCGAAGCGTGGCTCACCCGGTGGCCGACGCCGTCGGACCTCGCCGCGGCTGCGCCCGCCGACGCGGTGCGGCAGTGGGCGAACCTCGGCTATCCGCGGCGCGCCCTGTGGCTGCGTCGCGCGGCCGTCGAGATCCGCGACCGCCACGGCGGAATCGTGCCGCGTGACGTCGACGAGCTTCTGGCGTTGACCGGCATCGGCGACTACACCGCACGTGCCGTCGCCGTCTTCGCATACGGCGACCGGCATCCCGTCGTCGACACCAACACCCGGCGGGTGCTGGCACGCGCGATCGAGGGCAGGTCGCAACCCGGCCCGCCCTCGCGGCGCGACCTCGAGACCATGGCGGCGATCCTGCCCGACGAGCTCGACACCGCGGCCGTCGTCAACGCGGCGGCGATGGAGCTCGGAGCGGTCATCTGCACCGCCCGAACTCCGCGCTGCGACGCATGCCCGTTACGAGACCGCTGCACATGGCGCGCGGCAGGGTATCCCGACACCGGCGACGACCGCCGCAAGCAGGCACGCTACGAAGGCAGCGACCGGCAGGCGCGCGGGGCGGTGCTCAAGACGCTGCGGCATGCCGCAGCCCACGCGATCCCGCTCGCCGAGATGCTGCCCGACTGGCCGGACCCGCTCCAGCGCGACCGTGCCATCGACTCGCTCATCGCCGACGGGCTCGCCGAGGCGTCCGACGGTCTCTTGCGTCTGCCGCTCTGAGCACTCGTACCGGGCAGGCGGCTCAGAGCACTGGGCCTGGGCATCGAGCCGGCGCAACGACAGACGCCGCGACCGGCGGACCGGTCACGGCGTGTCTGTGGCGGCGAGGAGTCAGTCCTCGCCGTCGAGCTCGCGCGGCTTGACGTAGGGGTCGGCTTCGCCGGCGTACGTCGCCGACGAGGCGAGACCTGCCACGGCGGCATCCCGCTCCTGCGCCTCGCGCAGCAGATCGGCGATGTGGCCGGCGTTCTCGGGGATCGCGTCGGGGATGAACTCGAGCGAGGGGGTGAGACGCACGTTGAGGTGCTTGCCCACCTCCGAGCGCAGCATCCCGGTCGCGGACTTCAGCGCCGCAGCGGATCCTTCGCGCTCCTCGGGCGAGCCGAGCACCGTGTAGAACACGGAGGCGTGCTGGAGGTCGCCGGTCACCTTCACATCGGTGATGGTCACGAATCCGAGCCGCGGGTCGCGCAGGCCCTTCTCGAGCCGTTCAGCGAGGATCACACGAATACGGTCGCCCAGCCGGGCCTGACGTTCGCTGGCCATGATTGCTCCTTAAGGGGATGATTCCGGATGCCTCGATTCGAGGCATCCGGAATCACGTCACGCGGACTCAGCCGCGGGGCTTCTCGACCATCTCGGTGGTCTCGATCTCGTCGCCCACCTGGATGTCGTTGTACTTGCCGAGGCCGATACCGGCTTCGAAGTCCGTGCGGACCTCGGTGACGTCGTCCTTGAACCGGCGCAGCGACTCGATGGCCAGGCCGTCGGCCAGGACCACGCCGTCGCGGATGACGCGCGCCTTGGCGTTGCGCGTGATCGTGCCCGAGCGGACGATGACACCGGCGATGTTGCCGAACTTCGAGGAGCGGAACACCTCGCGGATCTCGGCGACGCCCGACTGGACCTCTTCGTACTCCGGCTTGAGCAGGCCCTTGAGCGACTGCTCGACATCGTCGATCGCGTTGTAGATGACCGAGTAGAACCGGACATCCACACCCTCACGAGCGGCGCGCTCGCGCGCCTTCGTGTCGGGACGGACGTTGAAGCCGATGACGATCGCGTTGTCGATCGTCGCGAGGTTGATGTCGGACTCGGTGATCGCACCCACACCGCGGTGGATGATCCGCAGCTGGACGGAGTCGTCGACCTCGATCTTGAGCAGCGACTCCTCGAGCGCCTCCACGGCACCCGAGACGTCACCCTTGATGATGAGGTTGAGCGACTCGACCTTGCCCTCTTCGAGAGCACGGGTGAAGTCCTCGAGCGAGATGCGCTTGCGGGCCTTGGCCAGCTGGGCGTTGCGCTCGGCCGCTTCACGCTTCTCGGCGATCTGGCGGGCCGTGCGGTCCTCCTCGGTCACGATGAACGTGTCGCCGGCGCGCGGCACCGAGTTCAGACCCTGCACCTGCACGGGACGCGACGGGAAGGCCTCCTCGACGGCGTCGCCGTTCTCGTCGGCCATCGCACGGACGCGGCCGTACGCCGTGCCGGCGACGATCGCATCGCCGACGCGCAGCGTTCCGGACTGGATGAGCACCGTGGCGACCGAACCGCGACCCTTGTCGAGCTTCGCTTCGATCGCGACACCGCGCGCGTCCTTGTTCGGGTTGGCCGTGAGGTCCAGACCCGCGTCCGCGGTGAGCAGCACCGCGTCGAGGAGCTCCTGGATGCCGGTGCCCTGGCGAGCCGAGACGTCGACGAACATGACGTCGCCGCCGTACTCCTCGGCGACCAGGCCGTACTCGGTGAGCTGCTGGCGCACCTTGGCGGGGTTGGCGTCGGGCTTGTCGACCTTGTTCACCGCGACCACGATCGGCACGTTGGCCGCCTGGGCGTGGTTGAGCGCCTCCACCGTCTGCGGCATGATGCCGTCGTCGGCGGCGACCACGAGGATCGCGAGGTCGGTCACCTGCGCACCGCGGGCACGCATGGCGGTGAACGCCTCATGACCCGGGGTGTCGATGAAGGTGATCGCACGCTCGATGCCCTCGTGCTCGGTCCAGACCTGGTACGCACCGATGTGCTGCGTGATGCCGCCGGCCTCGCCCGCGACCACGTTGGTCTGGCGGATGGCGTCGAGCAGTCGCGTCTTACCGTGGTCGACGTGACCCATGACGGTCACGACCGGAGGCCGGATCTCGAGGTCTTCCTCGTTCTCCGCCTCCAGCTCGGCCTCGAGATCGAGACCGAAGCCCTCGAGGAGCTCCTTGTCCTCGTCCTCGGGCGAGACCATCTGGATCTTGTAGCCGAGCTCGGCGCCGAGCACCTCGAAGGTGGCCTCGTCGAGCGACTCGGTCGCGGTCGCCATCTCACCCAGGTTGAACAGGATGGTGACGAGCGTGCCGGGCTGCACGGTGTACCCGCGCAGCGCCTCGAGCTTGTCCGCGAAGTCCGCGATCGATGCGCCGCGGCGCAGGCGGATGATCTCGCCGTTGCCCTTCGAGACGTTGACGCCACCGACGACCGGCGCCGACCGCATCTCGAACTCTTGGCGCTTCGCCCGACGCGACTTGCGCTGCTTCGACTTGCCGCCGCCCTTGCCGAAGGCGCCTGCGGTGCCACCGCCGGGGCCACGGCCACGACCGCCACCACCGCCGGGACGACCCGCGAAGCCGCCCGCGGGCGCTCCACCGGGAGCGCCGCCAGGACGCTGGAAGCCACCGCCACCGCCGCCACCGGGACGACCGGCACCGCCGGGACGCTGCTGGAACGGCGCACCGGGACGACCGCCACCACCGGGGCGACCTGCGCCACCGGGACGCGGAGCGCCGGGGCGAGGAGCACCCGGACGCGGGGCCTGCGGACGCGGGATGTTGCCGGGGCTCGGGCGCTGGCAAAGGAACTGAGAAGAAGAGAAG
>NZ_JBJDRL010000020.1:0-72176 GCF_044987475.1 Microbacterium sp. ZW CA_36 | reverse complement strand
GGTGGAGCCCACGCGCCGGGCGGAACGTGCGGGTTCTGAGGCGCATCGGGCGCGGCGGGCTGGCTCACAGGCTCATCCTAGGAGAGGGTCGGTCGACACCCGTCGGCGTCGGTGGCGCGCCGTAGCCCGCTCGTTCCGCGAGGCGGCCCCGTGTCGGCGGCGCGCCGTAGCCCGCTCGTTCCGCGAGGCGGCCCCGTGTCGGTGGCGCGCCGTAGCACGCTCGTTCCGCGAGGCGGCCCCGTGTCGGCGGCGGGCCGTAGACTCGTGCGGTGACAGTTCCCGGGATCGTCCGCGCCCTCGAGCAGGCTGAGCCGTTTCGGGATGCGGTGGCCGCGGCATCCGTCGATGCCGACTTCTCGCTCGTCGAAGGGCTCGACGCCCCGCTCCTCGCCGCCCTGATCGAACGCCGCCGTGCCGCGGGCAAGCCGCCCCTTGTCCTGCTGATCGCGCCGACGGGTCGCCGGGCGGAATCGCTGGGTCCGGCGCTGGGCGCACTGCTGCCCGGGGCCGAGGTGCTCCACTTCCCCGCGTGGGAGACCCTTCCGCACGAGCGGCTGAGCCCGAGCGCCGAGACCGTCGGCGCCCGGCTCGACATCCTCACGCGCATCGCGCGCTGGGACGCCGCCACACCGCTCGTGATCACGGCGTCGGTGCGCGGCGCCATCCAGCCGCTCGCGGCCGGGCTCACCGATGTGCCGCCCGTCGAGCTCGTCGTCGGCGCCCGCGGGCACGACCTCGGCGAGGTGTCGGCCCGCCTCGTCGAGCTCGCCTACCATCGCGTCGACATGGTCTCGCGTCGCGGTGAGTTCGCGGTGCGCGGCGGCATCCTCGACGTCTTCCCGCCGACCGCCGCGCACCCGTACCGCGTCGAGTTCTTCGGCGACGAGGTGGACGAGATGCGCGCGTTCTCCGTCGCCGATCAGCGTTCGCTGCCCGGCGAGGTACGGGACGTCACCCTGCTCCCCAGTCGTGAGCTGCTGCTCACCGAGCCCGTGCGCGGCCGGGCACGGCAGCTGAAGGGCGAGTTCCCGGGCCTCGCCGGCATGCTGGAGAAGATGGCCGAGGGCATCCCGGTCGAGGGCATGGAGTCCCTGCTGCCGGCCGTCGTCGACAGGCTCGTGACCGTGGTGGACTACCTGCCCGAGGGCTCGGCCGTCGCCCTCGTCGACCCGGAGCGCGCGGTCGCCCGTGCGATCACGCTCGGTGAGACGAACCGCGAGTTCCTCGAGGCGGCGTGGAGTGCGGCCACCGCAGGCGCGAGCACCCCGATCGACCTCGGCGCCGGCGACTTCCTCACGCTGCCCGCCATCCGCGCCGCGGCCCGCACGCGCGGCGGGGTCTGGTGGAGCCTCAGCTCGTTCGACTCAGGAGAGGCGGATGCCGCCGCCGAGGGTCTCATCGCCGACGACATCGACGTCGCGCTCGAGGCCGCCGCCGCGATCCGCGTGCCGGGATCGGCGGTGCCGTCCTTCCAGGGGAACGTGGAGGGCGCGACGCAGCACGTCGGCGCACTCCTCGCGGACGGCTGGCGCGTCGTGGTCGCGGCATCCGGGACCGGGCTCGTGGAGCGTGCGCGCGACGTGCTCGCCGAGCGGGGCATCGCCGCGCGCAGGGTCGAAGAGGTGCTGCATGCGCCCGAGCCCGGCGTGGCCCACCTCGTGCTGAGCACGCTGGAGCGCGGGTTCGAGGCGGCGGAGGCGAAGCTCGCCGTGCTCACCGAGTCGGAGTTCTACGGCCGCACCATCGGCGGCGACTCGCGCGTCGTGAAGAAGCTCGCGTCGCGACGCAAGGCAGTCGTCGACCCGCTGCAGCTGAAGGCCGGCGACTACGTCGTGCACGCGACGCACGGCATCGGCAAGTTCGTCGAGCTCACGCAGCGCGAGGTCTCCAGCGGCGGTCGCAATGCGATCAAGAGCGTGCGCGAGTACCTGGTGCTGGAGTACGCGCCGTCCAAGCGCGGCTATCCGGGCGACAAGCTCTTCGTGCCCACCGACCAGCTCGACCTGCTCTCGCGCTACGTCGGCGGCGAGGCGCCGGCACTGTCGAAGATGGGCGGCAGCGACTGGGCGCAGGCCAAGAGCAAGGCCCGCCGCGCCGTGCGCGACATCGCCGTCGAACTCGTCAAGCTGTACTCGGCGCGCATGGCGTCGAAGGGCCACGCCTTCGGTCCCGACACGCCCTGGCAGCGCGAGCTCGAAGAGGCGTTCCCATTCGCCGAGACTCCCGACCAGCTGCAGACGATCGACGAGATCAAGGCCGACATGGAGAAGCCGATCCCGATGGACCGGCTTCTGTCGGGCGACGTCGGCTTCGGCAAGACCGAGGTGGCGGTGCGCGCCGCATTCAAGGCCATCCAGGACGGCAAGCAGGTCGCGATGCTCGTGCCGACGACGCTCCTGGTCAAGCAGCACCTCGAGACGTTCACCGAGCGCTTCGCCGGCTTCCCGGTCAAGGTCAAGGCGCTCTCGCGCTTCCAGACCGACAAGCAGGCGCGCGAGGTGCTGGCCGGCCTCACCGACGGCACCGTCGACATGGTCATCGGCACGCACCGCATCCTCACCGAGAAGGTGATCTTCAAGGACCTGGGCCTCATGATCATCGACGAGGAGCAGCGCTTCGGCGTCGAGCACAAGGACCAGCTCAAGAAGCTCAAGACCAACGTCGACATCCTCGCCATGAGCGCAACCCCCATCCCGCGCACCCTCGAGATGGCGGTCACCGGCATCCGCGAGATGTCGACGCTGCAGACACCGCCCGAGGACCGGCATCCGATCCTGTCGTACGTCGGTCCGCGCAACGACAAGCAGATCGCCGCCGCCATCCGCCGCGAACTGCTGCGCGAGGGTCAGGTGTTCTATGTGCACAACCGCGTGCAGTCGATCCAGCGCGTCGCGGCGGAGCTCGCCGAGCTCGTTCCCGAGGCGCGCATCGCTGTCGCCCACGGACAGATGGGGGAGCACGCCCTCGAGGAGGTCGTGGACGCGTTCTGGGAGCGCCGCTCGGACGTGCTGGTCTGCACCACGATCGTGGAGACGGGCCTCGACATCTCGAACGCGAACACGATCATCATCGACCGCGCCGACAAGTACGGACTCAGCCAGCTGCACCAGCTGCGCGGACGGGTCGGCCGCGCCCGTGAGCGCGCGTACGCGTACTTCCTCTACGACGACATGAAGCCGCTCAGCGAGACGGCCGCCGACCGGCTCGAGACGATCGCGGTCAACAACGACCTCGGATCGGGCATGCAGGTCGCGCTGAAGGACCTCGAGCTCCGCGGCGCGGGCAACCTGCTCGGCGCCGAGCAGGCCGGCCACATCGCCGGCGTGGGCTTCGACCTGTACCTGCGCATGATCGGCGAGGCGGTCGCCACGTTCCGCGGCGAGGAGACCGAGGGGCCGGCCGAGCTGCGCCTCGAGCTGCCCGTTCAGGCCCGGATCCCGGAGTCGTACATCGACAGCGAGCGGCTGCGTCTCGAGGCGTATCAGAAGCTCTCGGCCGCGGCATCCGTCACCGCGCAGCCGGACGCGATCGACCTGGTGGTCGAGGAGCTCACCGACCGGTACGGCGAGCCGCCGGCCGAGGTCGAGGGTCTGCTCGCGGTCGCGCGGCTGCGGCGCCGCGCCGGGCAGGCAGGGCTCGCGGACGTCGTGGCGATGGGTCCGAACCTGCGCATCGCGCCGGCGAACCTGCCGGACTCGATGCGCGTGCGCCTGCAGCGACTGCATCCCAAGGCGAAGCTCGTCGCAGGCGGCGAGGCGATGGTCGTGCCGCTGCCCTCGGCCGGTGGTGCGCCGCTCGGCGACGACGAGCTGATCGCCTGGGTCGCGCAGCTGATCGAGCAGCTCTGGCCGCCGAAGAAGTCGGACGCGGATGTTGCAGCCGAGGCGGCCGTCAACGCCTGATCGCCAGCGTGAGTCACTCGCCCGTCAGCCGGCGGGCGGGACGCGGGGCGGCTGACGGACTCAGCTCAGGATGCCGTGCCTGCGCCGTCGAGGGTCGGGAACGCCCACGTGCCGTCGGTGACCTCGGCGCGCGGTCGGTACAGCCGCACGAGGTAGTTCCAGCCCTCGGCCACCGGGATGGCGTTCGGGGTACCGGGTGGGAAGTCCCCGAACCGCACGGTGGTGGAGCCGTCTGCGTCGCGAACGCCCGTGATGTTGTTGACCGTGTACATGTTCCGGTCGTTCGGCTCGAAGAAGCCCTCGGCGTTGTAGACCGAGATCGACCAGAATCCGTCGACCGGGACGTCGCCGACCGTGAGCTCGTAGCGGCCGACGGGAAGGCGCGGGTCCACGCCGATGTATGACGCCTCGCTCGACGGCAGGCCGCCCCAGCCGGCCGCGGTGCCGATCAGGTGTCGGACGGGGTCGACGTCGTCCTTCGATCCGAAGGTGCGATCGAACGCGGTCAGGTTCCGGGCGAGGACGAGCAGAGCCTCGCGGGTCTCGTCGAGCGACGCGACGTCGTAGTCGGGGTACGCGAATTCGACCGACGAGGCCGCGGTGAGGGTGATCGCGTCCTGGATGGCGGCGACTTCGGCCAGGTCGCTCGGATCGGCCGGGTCGACGAGCATCCGCACCGCCACGGTGACATATCGGGTGCCGAAGGTATCGCTCGCGAGCTCGTAGGATCCCGCGTCGTGGAAGATCGCGTCGACATAGTGGTCCTGGTCGACCACCATCGCCGACAGGTAGCGGTCTCCGTGCTCGGGAAGAGTCAGCGTCGCGCCGGCGGCGAGATCCACCACCGCGAAGCTGTACAGCGTGTCGCGGTTCAACCGGATCACCGTCTGGTTGTCGATCGCTGCGGGCTCGCGGTTGTGCACGAAGCGGTTGACACCGCCGGCTTGGGCTTGAAGATCGCGGAACATCCGATCCGTCTCGGCGCGGGCGAAGTCATCGACGTTCACGTGAAGGGTCACGAGCTCGATCCTGGCACAGTGCGCGACGCCCGCCCGCGGCGCGACGCAACGGGCTCGCGTGCGAGAGAGTGGGGGGATGGTGGCCGATCTTCGCATCGAGATCTTCCCCGACGACCTCGACCAGGCCGTCGACTTCTACACCCGCGTGCTCGGATTCTCCCTCGTGCGCGACGAGCGGCACCTCGAGTGGGCCTACGTCGCGCTGGAGCTCGGTCGCGTGCGCGTCGGGGCGGCAAGGCGCCCCTCGGTCGACGCCGCGCCGCGCCGCCCGCCGGTGGGCGTGGAACTCGTGCTCGAGACGGACGATCTGGATGCCGCCCGCCGGCGGATCGCCGACGAGGGCTGGCCCGTCGACGACGACGTGCAGGCGCAGCCGTGGGGCCTTCGCGATCTCCGCGTGCTGGATCCGAGCGGCTACTACTGGCGTCTGACCGAGCACCCGAGGTGACGCCCGCGCCGGCGACCGGGTGCGGTGCGGATGTGCCGCACTACGCTGTGAACCGACCGCGACGGCCCCGACGACGGGCGGGCCGGCACGGGATCGAGGAGGCATGATGCGTTTCGAGCACCTCGGGGCCCAGCCCCGCATCCACCCCGACGCTGTCGTCGCGGCGACCGCGGTGATCAGCGGCGACGTCGAGATCGGCGCCGACTGCCAGATCCTGCACGGCGCGGTGATCACCGCCGAAGGCGGCGCGATCACGCTGGGCGAGAACGTCATCGTGATGGAGAACGCCCTCATCCGGGCGACGGCCACGAACCCGGTGCACATCTCAGACCACGTGCTCGTCGGGCCGATGGCCAGCGTCTCGGGCGCCGTCGTCGAGGAGGAGGTGTTCCTCGCGACGGGCACGCGCGTGTTCAACGGGGCACGGCTCGGAGCCCGCAGCGAAGTGCGCATCAACGCGGTCGTGCACCTGCGCACGACGCTCCCGCCGGAGACCACGGTGCCGATCGGGTGGGTGGCAGTGGGCGACCCGGTGCAGATCCTTCCGCCCGACCGCCACGAGGAGATCTGGGCCGCGCAGCGCGAGCTCGACTTCCCCGGCTACGTCTTCGGACTGGACCGCGACACCCCCGACCTCATGGTGCAGCTCACCGAGCGCTACGGTCGCAGCCTCGCCCGTCACGTGGACGACCGCCGCGTGGACTGACATCCCCGCGCATCGGCCGCGTACGCGGGCGGTAGCGAGATCAACGTGGCTCTGGCCTTCCCACGGCTCAGGCCGTAGGGTCGCGACATGGGCCGTCTGGGGACCCGTTCGAGGCTCGATCAGGCCGTGGGGGCCTTCTCGAGCAACTGGCGCAACCCCAATCTGCGGCGCGCGCAGCTGAGCTTCCTCGGGGCGTGGACTGCGGAGTGGGCGTTCACGGTGGCGCTCGGCATCGTCGCGTACAACGCCGGCGGGGCGCTCGCCCTGGGCGCGGTGGGCCTGCTGCGCATGCTGCCCTCCGCGCTGCTGGCGCCGATCCTGTCGCCGTTCGCCGACCGAGGGCGGCGTGAGCGCGTGCTCGTCGTCGTATCGGTGGTGCGGGGCGCCGCCACCGCGGTAGCGGCGGTCGTCGTGGCCGTATCAGGCCCGATCGCGGTCGTCTACGCGCTCGCGGTCGTCTCGACCATCGCGGCGACCATGTTCCGGCCGGCGCATTCCGCGCTCCTGCCCACGCTGTGCCGCACCGGGCACGAGCTGGCCAGCGCCAACGTCGTGCGAGGGCTGCTGGACTCCGTCGCGACGCTCGTCGGGCCGCTCGTCGCCGCGATCCTGCTGGCCTTCACCGATGTCTCCGTCGTGTTCGCCGTCGCGGCGCTCGCGTCGTTCTGGGCGGCGCTGCTGCTCTTCCGCGTGCGCTACGACGCGCCGCCGAGGCCGGCGGCACCGCGGCGCGACCTGCTGAGGGAGGCGGCCGAGGGGCTCGCCGCGGTGTGGCGGAGCCGAGATCTGCAGCTCATCCTCGGCCTGGCGGCTGCCCAATCGATCACGCGGGGTGCGCTCACGGTCTTCTCGGTCGTGGTCGCCATCGAGCTGCTCGGCATGGGCGAGCCGGGCGCTGGATCGCTGATGGCGTCGGTCGGAGTGGGAGCGGTCCTCGGCTCGCTCGCCGCCTCACTGCTCGTCGGGACCCGCCGACTGGGCGCGTGGTTCGCCGTCGGCGTTGCGCTGTGGGGTCTGCCGCTCGCCCTCGTCGGCGTCTTCCCCGCACAGGCTGCGGCGCTCCTCCTGCTCGCCTTCGTCGGGGTCGGCAACGCGTTGATCGACCTCGCCGGGTTCACGCTGATCGGCAGGCTGACCCCGGACGCCCTGATGGCGCGCGTCTTCGGTGTGCTCGAGAGCCTGGTCGCCGTCTCCATCGGCGTCGGCGCGATCATCGCGTCGGTGATGGTCGCGTGGCTCGGCGTCGAGGGCGCGCTCATCGCGATCGGCATGCTGTGCCCGGTGCTCGCACTGGCATCGTGGTGGCGGCTGCGCGGCCTCGATCGGTCCGTCGGTGCGCTGGACGCCGAAGTCGGCCTCCTCCAGCGGGTGCCCATGTTCCAGCCGCTCCCGCTGCCCGCGATCGAACAGCTCGCGCGCGGACTGGAACGGGTCGAGGTGGCACAGGGCAGCGCCGTGTTCACTCAGGGCGACGTCGGCGACCACTACTACGTGATCGAGAGCGGCCGGGCCGACGTGCTGGGCGACGGTCGCGTGATCGCCACCCTGGGCGAGGGTGAGGGCTTCGGCGAGATCGCACTGCTCCGCCGGTCGCCGCGGACGGCGACGGTGGTCGCACGCACGCCGCTCGAGCTGAAAGCGCTCACCGCGGACCGGTTCACCGCCGTCGTGCTCGGCTACGCGCCCAGCGCGCAGGCGGCCGCCACGACGGTGGAGGAGCAGCTGGGTCGCTACGCGCCGGACGACCTGCTCGAGGAGCCTCCGGCATCGTGAGAGCCGCTGTGATGAACGACCGACGAAGGGAACTGGGCACATGGGGACAGAGCGAACGGCCCTGCTGATCGCTGATATCGGCGGCTACACCGAGTACATGGGCTCGCACCGCATGACTCTCGCGCACGCCGAGGTCAACACCGCGCGGATGCTGGAGAGCATCGTCCGTGCGGCGAGCGGGTTCGAACTCGTCGAGATCGAGGGCGACGCGGCCTTCCTCTCTCGGCGGGCCGTGACGCGGGATCCCGACACGATCCTCGCGGACATCCTGCAGCTGGCTGTCGTCATGCACCGCGCCTTCCATCTCGAGCGCGAGTACGTGGTGCAGAACCTCTGCCCGTGCGGGGGGTGCCGCCAGGCGCGGAACCTGACCCTGAAGTTCGTGGCGCACGTCGGCGATGTCGCGACCCAGCGGGTGGGCGGCCGCTCCAAGCTCGTCGGCATCGATGTGATCCTGGTGCACCGCCTGCTGAAGAACTCCGTCGGCATCCCCGAGTACGTCCTGCTGACGGACGAACTCTGCCGCTCCGACGCGGCATCGCTTCCCGAGTCTGCGAACGAGCTCGCGCCGGACCTCGAGGGCATCGGCATCGTCCGCGCCTACTTCGTCGACGTCGCCGATCTGGACCACGTCGACGCGGTGCCGCCGGCTCCGACCCTGCGGTCCCGCCTCGGCAGCACCTTCTCGGCCGTGGGCCGCGGGCTTCCCTACATGCTGGGCACGAGGAAACCGCGTCGCACGCGATAGCGAGCGGGCGCCGATGCAAGCTCACCAGGCATCGGTCGTCCCGGCCGCGCGGCCGACGGCCCCGCGGCATCCGCCTTCGTCAGTCCCAGAGCAGGCCGCAGTCGCGGCAGCCGAACTCGAGGCGGTCGACCCAGCCGTCGTCGAAGGCGTCTCGACGATCCCACTCGATCCGGAACCACTTCGGCTCGGTCGCCCGCACATCGAGCGACCCGCACCGGGGGCAGACTTCGGCGGCGACGATCCGTGCCATGGGCGCTACGGTACGCCCGGCCGTCGGGGATCCGGGGTGCGACGCGCGTGTCGCCGCACTCGGCGCGGGTCAGCCTGTGTTCTGCAGGCCGGCGGCGACGCCCGACACCGACAGCAGCAGGAGTCGCTGGAGCTCGGGGTCGACCGGGGCTCCCTCGGGAGCCGCGCGGAGCGCGCGCAGGGCGCGCAGCTGGAGGAGCGAGAGCGCATCGACGTAGGGGCTTCGCATCTTGACCGCCCGCTGCAGAACCGGCTTGTTGCCGAGCAGCTCCGTGCCGCCGGTAATGCGGACGACCCAGTCCCGCGTGACCCGCATCTCTTCGCGCACCAGCGCGGCCAGATCGTCACGGTCGCCGAGCTCGAGGTAGTGCAGTGCGATGCGATCGTCGGTCTTCGCGAGGCTCATGGCGACGTTGTCGATGAGCGTGCGGAACAGCGGCCAGTCCTGGTACGCCTGCTGCAGCAGCGGCTCGTCGCCGACGGCGTCGAGTGCGGTGCCGAGCCCGAACCATCCCGCGAGGTTGATGCGCGCCTGCGTCCACGCGAACACCCAGGGGATGGCCCGCAGGTCCTCGAGGGATTCGACCGACAGTCCGCGGCGGGCCGGGCGCGAGCCCAGCGCCAGCAGGCCGATCTCCTCCATCGGTGTGACCCGGGCGAACCACGGCGCGAAGCCGGGAGCCTTCACCAGTGAGAAGAAGCGCTCGCGGGATGCCGCGTCCAGCGTCGCTGCGACGCCCGCGTACTTGTCTGCCGCCGCGCGGTTGCGCTCCTCGTTCGACGGCGACGAGGCGAGCAGGATCGCGGCCGCGACCTGGTCGATGTGCCGCATCGCGATCGCCGGGTCGCCGTAGCGCGCGAAGATCACCTCGCCCTGCTCGGTGAGCTTGAACCGGCCGTCGACCGAGTGCGGGGGCTGCGCCATGATCGCGGAGTTGGCCGGACCGCCGCCGCGGCCCAGCGCCCCGCCGCGACCGTGGAACAGTGTCAGCTCGATCCGGTTCTCGTCCGCCCAGGCAGCGATCTTCGCCTGCGCCTCGTAGAGGGCGAGGTTCGCGGCGACGGGGCCGACGTCCTTCGACGAGTCGGAGTAGCCGAGCATGACCTCCAGGCGCCGGCCGGTGGCCTCCAGCCGCGCTGCGAACTCCGGGTGCTCGACGATCTCGGCGAGGATGCGGGGCGCGGCCTGCAGGTCGGCGAAGGTCTCGAAGAGCGGGATGACGTCGAGGACAGGGGGCGTGCCGTCGGGGCCGACCGCGTACGCGGCGAGCTTGTGGACGGCGGCGAGGTCCTCTGCCGACTGCGTGAACGACACGATGTAGCGTCCGGCCGCGCGCGGGCCGTAACGCTCCTGCAGGAACCCGACCGTGCGGATGACGTCGAGCACCTCCTCGGCCAGCTCGCTGCGCGCCGCCCCGGACTCGAGCTCGGCGAGCACCTTGGCGTGCACGGCCGAGTGCTGCCGCACCTCGAGCTCGGTGAGGTGGAACCCGTACGTCTCGACCTGCCACAGCAGCTGCTGCAGGTGCCCGTACGCCTGGCGCGGCGCGCCGGCCTGCACGAGGGAGTCCTGCACGACGCGGAGATCGGCCAGCAGGTGCTCGGGGTCGGCGTACGCGAGGTCGGCGTTGCGGGCGCGCGTCGCCTCGATCTTGCGGGCGATCAGCAGCACGATGCGGCGATGCGGCTCGTCGGGGGAACGCTTGGCGATGTCTTTCGCGGCGTCCTCATCGGCGGCCTTGAGGCGCTGCCAGAGCGCCAGCAGCGCGTCGCTCGGCGGCGTTGTCGTCGCGTCCAGCGTCAGCGTGCGGCCGATGCGGCTCGCGGTGCGTGCGAGGCCCAGCAGCACGTGCTCGCTCGCGATCGCAGAGGCCTTCCGGGTGACGGATGCCGTGACGAACGGGTTGCCGTCGCGGTCGCCGCCGACCCACGAGCCGACACGCACGAAGGGGCGCACCACCGGGGCGCGGCCGCCCGCGGCCGGTCCCTGCAGCGCGTCGTCGACGCGGCGGTAGACGTGGGGGACGGCCGTGTAGAGCGTGTCGTCGAAGACGGCCATCACGGCGCGCACCTCGTCCGTCGGAGCGGGCTTCTCGGGGCGCAGCGGCGCCGTGCGCCACAGCGTGTCGATCTCCTCGAGCATGCGGCGCTGTGCCCGTCGCTCGTCGGCCCCGCCGCGCAGCGACGCGTCGTGCTGCTCGAGGAGCGTGGCGAGACGGCGGATGCTGGTCGACACCGCGCGGCGGCGCGCCTCGGTGGGGTGCGCGGTGAAGACGGGGTGGAATCGCATGTTCTGCAGACGCCGCAGCGCCGTGTCGTCGCCGACCTCGGCGGCCAGGCGCACGAAGGCCGCGGCGACCGAGTCGGTCGCCTGCTCGCGCTCGGGACGTCCGTCGCGCTCGCGCAGGATGCGCACGCGCTGGTGCTCCTCGGCGAGGTTCACGAGGTGGAAGTACGCGGTGAACGCCCGGGCGACCTCGTCGGCGCGGGCGATCGTGAAGGAGTCCGCGATCGCGGCGGCGCGGGCGAAGGCCTCGGGCGTCTCATCGGTGTAGGCCTGGATGGTCGCGGTACGCAGGCGCTCGACATCCTCGTACAGTCCCGGGGATCCGCTCTCGCGCAGCACCTGACCGAGCAGGGTTCCCAGCATGCGCACGTCGCTGCGCATCTGCTCGGGGATCGCCTGCTCCGCCTCGTACCGCCCGACGAGGTCGATCGCTTCGGTCTGGGTGAGTTCACGCATCTGTCCAGGCTAACGGCGCGCTGTCGCCGCGCCGTCACGGCGGACGTTGTGTGACGACGGTCCTGCCGGCCTCCCGCCGAAGAACATCGGATCGTTACACTGCCCCTGGAGAGCCGGGTTCGTCGATGGCTCAGGACGGGGTCGACGCGCGACCCCTTCTCACCCCGCGATCCTGTCACGGAGGCTCGATGTCGCTTCTTCGATCCGCCCGCTTTCCCGCCGTCATCCTGCTGGTCGCCGCCGGTCTCGGGCTCTTCGTCGCCAACTCGACGCTGTGGCCCGCCGTCGACGCGGCGATGCACGCCGAGCTCGGCATCCCGGGTGTCTTCGAGCTCACGCTGTCGCACTGGATCAAGGACGGCCTGCTGGCGATCTTCTTCTTCGTCGTCGCCGTCGAGCTGCAGTACGAGCTCACCAGTGGGCAGCTCAACTCCGGCCGCAAGGCGATGCAGCCTGCGATCGCCGCAGCGGGCGGCGTCCTGGTGCCGATCGCGATCTACGCGGCGATGGCGTGGGGGTCGGATGCGACGGCGGGCTGGCCGATCCCGACCGCCACCGACATCGCTTTCGCCCTCGGCGTCCTGGCGGTGTTCGGCAAGGGGCTGCCGCCCGCGCTGCGCGTGTTCCTGCTCGCGCTCGCGATCCTCGACGACATCGTCGGCATCATCTTCATCGCGGTGCTCTTCACCGACGGCGTGAACATCGCCGCGCTCGCCGGAGCCGCGGTCGCGGTCGTCGCGTTCGGCATCCTGAGCAGGCAGCTCGACACCCGCGGGCGCGTCCCGATCGCCGTCCTGCTGGTGCTGCTCGCGATCACGACCTGGGTTCTCGTGTACCTGTCGGGCGTGCACGCGACGATCGCCGGTGTCGTCCTGGGGCTCGCGATGGCGCAGCAGCCCGCGCTCCGGGTGCGGCACGCGCTCGAGCCGTGGGTGAACGTCGTCGTGCTGCCGGTCTTCGCCTTCTCCGCAGCGCTCGTGGTCATCCCCGCGGTGCCGCTCTCGCAGCTCTCGCCGGCGTTCTGGGGTGTGCTGGTGGCACTGCCCGTCGGCAAGGTCGTCGGCATCGCGGCCTTCGGCTGGCTGTCGCTGCGGGTCGCGCACCGGGGGAGTGCGCCGCCGCTCGCGTTCGCGGACCTCGTCGCCGCCGGAGCGCTCGGCGGCATCGGCTTCACCGTGTCGCTGCTGCTGTCGGAGCTCGCTTTCACGGATGCCGCGGCACTGCGCGATCAGGCGACGCTCGGCGTGCTCGCCGGTTCCGTGATCTCGCTCCTGCTGGCCGCCGGCCTCGTATCCTGGCGGGCATGGCACTACCGGCAGCGGGCGACGACCGCATCCGCGACGACATGACCGACGCTCGCCCGCACGATGCGGCGGACCCGCTCCGCGAGGCGGCGGACGTCATGCGCGCCGTCCGCGACCGCTGCGTCTGGACGCAGCAGATCGACCATCGCGCGCTCGTGCCGTACCTCGTGGAGGAGAGCGCCGAGCTCATCGACGCCGTCGAGGAGGGTTCGCGCGATGAGCTGCGCGAAGAGCTCGGCGATCTGCTCTGGCAGGTGCTGTTCCACGCCGAGATCGCCTCGCGCGATGCGGACGCCCCGTTCGACATCGACGATGTCGCCCGCGGGCTGACCGACAAGATGGTGCGGCGGCACCCGCACGTGTTCGGCGACGCCGTCGCGAACACCCCCGAAGAGGTCCTGGTGCACTGGAATGCCGCGAAGGCCGCCGAGAAGAGCGCGCGGACGAGCGTGCTCGACGGCGTGAGCGAGCGGATGCCGAGCCTCGCCCTCGCCCAGAAGCTCCTGTCGAAGGCCGCTCAGGCGGGCGCGCCCCGCCCCGATCCCGCGAGACCCCACGCGGTGGACGAGACCGTGGAGATCTCCCAGGGTCTCGTCCCGCCGTTGTCGTCTCGCCCGGGGGGCGCATCGGTGGACGGCGACCCTCGCTCGGAGTCGGAACTCGGCGATGCGCTGCTGGCGCTGGTCGCGACGGCACGCGCGAACGGCTGGGACGCCGAGCGCGCGCTCCGCGAACGGCTGCGGGGCCTCGAGCGCGACATCCGCGCCGCCGAGGCGATCGGTCGTTGAGCGAGCGAGGAACGAGCGGGACGAAACGCGCTGAGGTGGCGTTCGTCGTGCGGGGGAGGCGTTTCGTCTCGCTTTGCTCGCTCAACGACCTGCGAATGGGCTCGTAGCGCATCTGAAAAGATGGCTCCGTGGCATCCGTCAATCCGCCGCGCGGCATGCGCGACTTCCTCCCCGCTGAAAAGGCCCGTCGCGAGCGCGTGCTCGCCGTCATCCGCGAGCGCTACCGCGCGCACGGGTTCGACGAGATCGAGACGCCGGTGGTCGAGGAGTACGCGCGGCTGCACGCGGGCATCGGCGGCGATAACGAGAAGCTCGCCTACAACGTGCTCAAGCGCGGCCTCGACGCCGACGCCATCCGCGCCGCGGCCGACGACCCCGCGAGCCTGACCGACCTCGGCCTGCGCTACGACCTGACCGTGCCACTCGCCCGGTTCTACGCCACCAACCGCGGCCAGCTGCCGTCGGTGTTCCGCTCCATCCAGATCGCACCCGTCTGGCGGGCCGAGCGGCCGCAGAAGGGCCGCTACCGCCAATTCGTGCAGTGCGACATCGACATCATCGGAGACGGCTCGGCGCGCGCCGAGGCCGAGCTCGTCGTCGCGACGCTCGACACCCTCGACGCCCTCGGGCTCGAAGGCGGCAGTGTGCGGATCAACGACCGCCGCGTGCTCGACTGGATGCTCGACAGCTTCGGCTTCGGCGCCCAGGAGCGCCCCGGCGTGCTGATCACGATCGACAAGCTCGACAAGATCGGGCCCGAGGGGATCGTCGCCGAGCTGCGCGAGCGGGCCCTTCGACAGGCTCAGGGACCGGAGTCGGCGGCGATCGACGCGTTCGAGGCGTTCCTGCGCCGCCCGGTGACCCTCGAGTACCACCCGTACGGCGAGCGCCAGATCCGCAAGGCGCTGCCGGCGGACGCCCCCGACCAGATCGTGGCGCACCTCGTCGGCATCGGCGAGGCGGCGGCCGCGGCGCGTGCCGCCACGGCGGGCGACGAGCTCGCCGGCGACATCCCGCTCGTGTTCGATCCCTTCCTGGTGCGCGGCATGGGGTATTACACCGGCACCATCTTCGAGCTGGCCCACCCCTCGGTCGACTACTCGCTCGGCGGCGGCGGCCGCTACGACGGCATGATCGGCCGGTTCCTCGGGCAAGAGGTGCCCGCGGTCGGCTTCTCCATCGGATTCGAGCGGATCGTCGACCTCGTCGCGGAGCGGACGGATGCGGCTGCACCGGCCGTCGTGCTGGTCCACGACCGCGACGTGCCGGAGGCCGGCCTCCTCGCGCTCAAGGCCGGGCTCGTGCGACAGGGTTCGCGGGTGCGGCTGGAGCAGCGGACGAAGAACCTCAAGGCGCTGCTCGAGCGCGCAGCGTCCGACGGCTACACGGCGTTCGCGACCGTGACGGCGGGCACGACGGCCGACGATCTCGAGGTCAAGCCGCTCGCCTGAGCCACGTGGCGCGAGATCAGTCGCGCCGCGCGACGCGGAGGCGGATCGCCCGGTACAGCACGCCCGCGGCGACCACGATCACGCCCCCCACCACGGACTGCCAGGGCAGCGTCGCCGCCAGGACGAGGCATCCGATCGCGCCGATGATCTGCAGAGCCATCGGGTAGCGCCGCGCGTCGGGCCCCTGACGGAAGGCGGCGACGTTCGCGACGAAGTAGTACAGGAGCACGCCGAACGACGAGAAGCCGATCGCTCCCCGCAGGTCGACGAGGGCGACCAGTGCCACCGCCACCAACGCCGCGGCCACCTCTGCGCGGTGCGGAACGCCCCACCGCGGATGAACCCGGTCGAGGAGGCGGGGCAGATCGCCCTCGCGCGACATCGCGAACGCTGTGCGACTCACCCCCGCGATGAGTGCGAGCAGCGCGCCGAGCGAGGCGGCCGCGGCGCCGACGCGCACGACCACGCCGATCCAGCCCCATCCCGATCGCGCGGCGGCGTCGGCCACCGGCTCCGTCGACGCGGCGACTCCGGCCGGGCCCAGCGCGCTCAGCACCGCGACGGCCACGACCGCGTATACCGCGAGTGCGACCAGGAACGCGATCACGATCGCGCGCGGGATCACCCGCCGGGGATCGCGCACCTCCTCGCCCATGGTGGCGATGCGCGCGTAGCCGGCGAAGGCGAAGAACAGCAGGCCGGCGGACTGCAGGATGCCGTAGCCGCCGCCCTCCCATACCGTCTCGGCCGAGAACCAGCCCGGGGCGGCGTCCGCCGAGAAGGCGGCCGTCACGGCGGCGGCCAGGGCACCCAGCGAGATGACGACGATCACGCGGGCGGCGCCGGCCGTGCGGGTCACGCCGAACCAGTTGACCGCCGTCAGGGCGACCACGGCCACGATCGCGACGGGACGCTCCCATCCGGCGGGGGCGACGTAGGCGGCGAACGTCAGCGCCATGGCTGCGCAGCTGGCGATCTTGCCGACGACGAAACCCCATCCCGCGACGAACCCCCACCACGGGCCGAGCTCGGCGCGACCATAGTAGTACGTCCCGCCCGAGGTCGGGTGCGCGGCCGCGAGCTGCGCCGACGAGGTGGCATTGCCGAATGCCACGATCGCGGCGATCGCCAGACCGATCAGCAGGCCCGTGCCGGCCGCATCCGCCGCCGGCGCCCACACGGCGAACACGCCGGCGCCGATCATCGAGCCCAGGCCGATGAAGACGGCGTCGCCGAGGCCGAGCCGGCGCTGCAGGGAGGAGGACGTCACGCGCGAACTCTAGCGCTCTCGCGCGAACGCGGATCCGGGCGTGCACGGCCCGCTCCGACCGGCCAGGATGGCCGAAGTCGGCGCGTCCGGGCCCGCGTCGCCCCCGGTGCGTCACCGGGATGACGGCATCCGTTCATCCGGGTGCTGTGGCATGACGCCATGCCACGCACGCACGACGCCGACCCGGGCGCCGTCGCCGCAGCGTTCGCCGGCGCCGCCCTCGGGGCGGGGCTCGTGCTGCTCGGAGGCCGCGCGATGCTGTCGCGACAGGCGGCAGTCGCCCGCCGTCGCATCGGCAAGCCGCTGGGGGAGGAGGCGCTCGACGCCGACCGCATCTGGGCGCGGCGCTTCGACGGCGAGCCGGTCGAACTCGTCGTGCTCGGCGACTCGATCGCCGCAGGACTGGGCGTCGAGCGCCGCAAGGACACTCTGGGCGCCCGGCTCGCGAAGGGGCTCGCGCGCAAGCTCGGCCGTCCGGTGCGGCTGCGGACGGCCGCGATCGTCGGCGCCGAGTCGTCGGTGCTCGCCGAGCAGGTCGACGGGCTCCCCGCCGGCTACGCGCCCGATGCGGCGGTCATCGTCGTCGGCGGCAACGACATCACCCACCGCGTCCCCGTGCCCACCTCGATCGCGCACCTGGAAGACGCGATCCTGCGGCTGCGAGCTCGGGGCGCCGTGGTGGTGGTCGGGACCTGCCCCGACCTGGGGGCGCTGCGACCGGTGCCGCAGCCGCTGCGCGCGCTCGGCTCGCGCCTATCGCGCCAGCTCGCGGACGCCCAGGCCGATGCGGCATCCCGGTGCGGTGCGCGACCGGTGTCGCTGAGGCGCGCGGTGGGTCCGTTCTTCGTCACCCAGCCCGACGAGATGTTCAGCCTCGACAGATTCCATCCGAGCGCACTGGGGTACCGGCGCACCGCCGAGGCGCTGCTGCCGGCTCTCCTGGCGGAGCTCGCGTCGGTCGGCGCGGGCCAGGACTGACCCCCCATCGACAGGTCAACCGCGCCTCCGCAGGACGTTTTCGCGAACAGATCTCCTGTGGAAGCCCGGTTGACCTGTCGAGGCCTTGCCGGAGCAGCGGGATCACGCGCGGTCCGGGCCCGCCGGCCTCAGCCGGTGGTGACGGACGCCGCCCATTCGGCGACGCGGGCCGCGCTCTCCTCTTCGGAGAGGTCCTCGACGCGCGTCATGATCGACCAGCGCACGCCGAACGGATCGCGCACGCTCGCATAGCGGTCCCCCGACACGAACGTCGAGGGCTCCTCGCGCACCGTCGCGCCGGCGGCCACCGCGCGGGCGGTGACGGCATCGACATCGGGCACGTAGATGCCGATCGAGTAGCAGTCCTCGTCGCCGTCAGGCGGTGCGACCAGCCCGTAGGCGGGGGACGGCTCGCCCAGCTGCAGGATGCCGAGCCCGAAGTCGAGCCCGGCGTGCACGACCGCGCCGTCGAACTCGGTGACGTCGGTCACGCGCGCGCCGAAGACGTCGCGATAGAACTCGAGCGCCTGCTTCGCCCCGCGGATCGCGAGGAAGGGGGTGAGGGTCGTCGCCCCGTGCGGGCGGCCGTCGGTGGTGTGGGCACCGGTCACGCCGGTGGTGTTCTCCGTGGTCATGTCCCCATGCTCACGCGGGGCGGATGCCGCGGGCTTGGAGATTCGCGACACCCTCGGCGGCACCGTGTCGGCGCGCCGCACTAGCGTGAGCCTGTGACGGATCCGACGCGCGGCGTGCTGTACCCCGAGCGCCTGCCGCGCTTCACGCGGCTCGCGCCGCCGGCGGCGGCATCCGATCTGGTGGAATGGTTCTGGTTCCCGGAATGGGACCTGCCCGACGGCGTCGAATCGCGCCAGCCGATCCTCGGCTATCCGGCGGCGAATCTCGCCGTGGAGCCGGGCGGCGTCACGCTGTGGGGCGCCACGACGCGGACGTCCGAGCGAGTGCTCCGGGGGAGCGGCTGGGCCGCGGGCGCCGTGCTGAAGCCCGCCGCCTTCATGCGGCTGCACGATGCGCCGAGCGAACTGGTCGACGGGCACACCGTGCTGGACGAGCCGGAACTCGAGCGGACCGTGTCTGCGGCGATGCCCGATCTCGGGGCCGCGGCCGTGGTCGTGTCGCGGTGGCTGAGCGAGCGCGTCGGTCCGCTGACGCCCGAGGGTCGCCTCGCGAACGCGATGGCGGAGCTCCTGACGTCGGATGCGGAGGTCCACCGCGTCGACGATGCCGCGGAGCGTCTCAAGGTCTCGGTGCGCACGCTGCAGCGACTCGCCCACCGCACGGTCGGAGTGTCGCCGGCCGCGATGATCCGACGCCGGCGGCTGCAGGAGGCGGCGCAGCGCGTGCGCGACGATCCGGATGCCGCTCTGGCCGACATCGCGGCGGAGCTCGGCTACGCCGACCAGGCGCACCTCGCGAACGACTTCCGCGCGGTGCTCGGGTTCACCGCTTCGGACTACCGCGCGCGCTGAGGCGCATCCTCGCTCTGCACGTGGTGCGGGGCGATCTTCGTCGCGGTGACCCGCTTCTTCTCGCGGACGTAGACCTCGCGCCGCACGCGGGCGACGACCTCGCCCTCGGCATCCGTGATGTCGGTCTCGAACCACTCCAGCACCTTGGCGCCGCCATGGGCGCGCTCGCGGAGCTCTTCGGCCTTCTCGCGCGGCACCTCGAACCGGGCCGTGAGCACGCCGCGGCCGGGCTTCACGAACTCGATCTCGCCGCGGGTGTCCCAGACGACGTAGTCGCGGCCGAGCTGATGCATCACGAGCATGAAGTAGTACGGGTCGGTCATCGCCGACATCGACCCGCCGAACGCCGTCTTGACGTAGTTGCGGGTGAAGACGTTGACGTGCAGTTCGACGGTGGCGCTCGTCCAGTCGTCGGCGAACCTCCGCACGCGGATGCCGCTGAACAGGTTGGGGATCCACAGGCTCATGCCGAGAGCGAGGCGTCGGGGGGTCACACGCATGTTCTTCAGGATGACCGAGGCGGGTGAGCGCGGAGAAGTCGATTGGCGGGTCTCCACAAATGTGTTCTTGGGTTGTTCTAGTGATACTAGAATTTACGCATGCTCCTCCGCATCGATCCTGAGAGTGACGCCCCGCTGTTCGCGCAGATCGCCGCGTCGGTGCGGGCGGATGCCGCAGCAGGGCGCGTGCGGCCCGGCGACCGGCTTCCGGCGGCACGCGACATCGCCGCCGCCCTCGGGGTCAACGTGCACACCGTGCTGCACGCCTATCAGGACCTGCGCGACGAAGGCCTCGTCGAGCTCCGCCGCGGTCGCGGCGCCGTCGTGACCTCCCAGGCCAGCACGCTCGAGGACCTCCGCCACGACATCCACGACCTCGTCGCGCGGGCGCGCGCGGCGGGACTCTCATCCGACGCCCTCGCCGCCCTTGTGAAGGAGATCGCCCGTGACCGTTGATGGCACAGCCCCGTCCCGCCCCGCCCTGCGCCGATTCATGCTGGTCGCCGTGTGGCTCCCCGTCGCGCTCGTCGCGCTCGCCGTCGTCGTGCAGCTGCTGCTGCTGCCGCAGGTACCCGCCACGATCGCCGTCCACTGGGACGCCTCCGGCGAGGCGGACCGGTTCGCACCCGCGTGGACGCAGCCGATCGCGACCGTCGTCTTCGGCCTCGGCGTGCCGGTGCTCATCGCCCTCACGTCCCTCCCGGGTCTCCGTCGGGGCGATCACGGACCCACCTACCGCCTGATGGGCGCCACGGCCGCCGCGGTGTCGGCGATGGTGAGCGTGGCGCTGACATGGACGCTCGCGATGCAGGCGGGGCTCGACAGCTCCGCCGACGCGCCCGCGGTGTGGCCAGCCCTCGTCGCGTCGCTCGCCGCGGCGGCCGCCGTCGGCGTGGCGGCGTGGTTCCTCCAGCCTCGTGAGGAGTGGGCGGATGCCGCGACCCCGCCGGCGAGGCCGCTCGCCCTCTCGTCGCACGAGCAGGCGCTGTGGATGCGGACGACCAGCATCGCCCGCGGCGCCGCGATCGCCATCTTCGCGGGGGTGCTCCTCATCGCCGTATCGGCCGCGGTGGCGGGGGTGACCGGCGGGGATCCGCTGCTGGTGTGGCTCCTCGTGGGAACCGCGGTGCTGCTCCTGGCGCTCGCGGCCACCACGCTCGCCTTCCACGTCCGCGTCGACGACAGCGGTCTGCACGTCGAGTCGGTGCTCGGCATCCCGCGATTCCACGTGCCGCTGGCCGACATCGAATCGGCCGCGCGCGTCGACGTGGATCCGATGGGCGAGTTCGGCGGCTGGGGTCTGCGCCTGTCGACCGGGAGGCGCTTCGGCGTGGTGCTGCGCGCCGGGGCGGCGATCGAGGTGCTCCGCCGCAGCGGCAAGCGGTTCGTCGTCACCGTGGACGACGCGGCGACGGGCGCCGCGCTTCTCGAGGCGCTGGTGAACCGGGCGGCTGCGAGGCCTTGACGCCCGGTCCGCGGCCGGATTGGCTGAGGGCATGGCGGCACCCACACCTGACACCTGGCCCACCCCCGAGAAGTGGTCCCGCGTCGACGCGTACCTGACGGAGCTGCTCGTCGGCCACGATCCCGACCTCGAGCGCGCGGTCGCGGACCAGCAGAACGCGGGACTCCCGGCGATCGAGGTCGCACCGGTCAACGGCAAGCTGCTGCACCTCATGGCGCGGATCTCGGGAGCGCGCCGGGTGCTCGAGGTGGGCACGCTCGCCGCTTACTCGACGATCTGGCTGGCCCGCGGCATCCCCGGCGACGGACGCGTCGTGACGATCGAAGCGGAGCCCCGCAACGCGGAGCTGGCGCGCGCGAACCTCGATCGCGCCGGGGTCGGCGAGAAGGTCGAGATCAGGCTCGGTCGTGGCGCCGACGTCCTGCCCACCCTCGAAGGCGACGAGCCGTTCGACCTGGTCTTCATCGACGCCGACAAGGAATCGAACACGATCTACCTCGACTGGGCGGCGAGGCTGGGCCGGCCGGGCACCGTCGTGATGGTCGACAACACCGTGCGCGGCGGCGAGGTCGCCAATCCCGCGACCGAGAATCCGCAGATCATCGGTGTGCAGCGCGGTCTCGAGATGCTCGGCCGCGACCCCCGCTTCGATGCCACGGCCATCCAGACGCTCGACGCGAAGGGCTACGACGGCATCGCGATCGCGCTGGTCGTCTGACCGTCGTCACAAGCCGGCAGCGGGTCAGTAGGCTGAGGGGCGGACCGACGACGCTCCAGCGAATCACCCTAAGCAAGGAGAACCCCTGTGGCACAGATCGAGGCTGTAGGCGCCCGCGAGATCCTCGACTCGCGTGGAAACCCGACCGTCGAGGTGGAGGTGCTGCTGGACGACGGCATCGTCCAGCGCGCGGCCGTGCCGTCCGGCGCGTCGACCGGAGCCTTCGAGGCGTACGAGCTGCGTGACGGCGACAAGACCCGCTACAGCGGCAAGGGCGTTCTGAAGGCCGTCGCCGCCGTCATCGACGAGCTCGGCCCCGCGATCGAAGGCGTCGAGGCGAGCGAGCAGCGCGTCATCGACGAGATCCTCATCGCCACGGACGGCACCGAGAACAAGTCGCGCACCGGCGCCAACGCGATCCTGGGCATCTCGCTCGCGGTCGCCAAGGCCGCCGCCGACTCGGCCGACCTTCCGCTGTTCCGCTACCTCGGCGGACCGAACGCGCACGTCCTGCCCGTGCCGCTGTTCAACGTCATCAACGGCGGCGAGCACGCCGACAACGGCATCGACTTCCAGGAGTACTTCCTCGCGCCGATCGGCGCCGACACGTACGCCGAGTCGCTGCGCTGGGGCACCGAGGTGTACCACGTCCTCAAGGGCGAGCTGAAGGCCGCGGGCTTCGCGACCGGACTCGGCGACGAGGGCGGGTTCGCCCCCGACCTTCCCAGCAACCGCGAGGGCCTCGACTTCCTGATCCAGGCGATCGAGAAGGCAGGCTTCACCCCTGGCACCGACATCGGCGTCGGCCTCGACGTCGCGGCGACCGAGTTCTTCAAGGACGGCGTGTACACCGTCGAGGGCAAGGCATGGTCGGCCGAGCAGCTGACCGACTACTACGCCGACCTCGTCGCGAACTACCCCGTCGTCACGATCGAGGACGCCCTCGCGGAGGACGACTGGGACGCGTGGAAGGCTCTCACCGACAAGATCGGCACGAAGGTGCAGCTCGTCGGCGACGACCTCTTCGTCACCAACCCCGAGCGCCTCCAGCGTGGCATCGACCTCGGCGTCGCCAACGCGCTGCTGGTGAAGGTCAACCAGATCGGCACGCTGTCCGAGACGCTGGACGCCATCGCTCTGGCCACCCAGAACGGCTACCGTTCGATGCTCTCGCACCGCTCGGGCGAGACCGAGGACACCACGATCGCCGACCTCGCGGTCGCCGTCAACGCGGGTCAGATCAAGACCGGCGCGCCCGCCCGCAGCGAGCGCGTGGCAAAATACAATCAGCTTCTGCGCATCGAAGAGGAGCTCGGTGAGGCCGCGGTGTTCGCGGGCCGCGGAGCGTTCCCCCGGTTCAAGGGCTGATGCGCTGACAGCCTGAAGTCGACGTGAGGGGGAGCCGTGGCCAAGACGACGGCTCCCCCTTCTCGTCCCTCGGGTGCGACAGCACCTCGTCGGCGGCCGGTGAGCGCGCGACGCCCCGTCGATGTACGTGGCTGGCTCGGCGGCATCCGCCTCTCGGGCTTCATGGTGATCATGATGGGCCTGGTCGTGCTCGCCGCCTTCGTGCTCGTTCCCACCATCGGCACCTATGTCGACCAGCGTCAGCAGGTGGCCGCGCTCGAGGCGGCCGTGCAGCTCAGCCGTGACGAGGTGGCCGACCTCGAGTCCCAGCGCGAGCGCTGGCAGGACCCCGCCTACATCACCACCCAGGCGCGCGAGCGGCTGTACTACGTCAAGCCCGGCGAGGTCGTCTACCTCGTCGACGACGACCTGCCGCCCGAACTCGCGCCCCAGGAGCAGGAGCCGGTGAGCGACGAGCTCGAGGCTGCCGACGCGGACTGGATGTCGAAGCTCGTCCGCTCGGTGACCGAGGCAGGGCTCGCCCAGACCGTGGCGCCGGTGACCATCGGCGTGCCCGACCTCGAACCCTCGCCCACGCCGACGCCCTGACCGCCCGGGACCGCCGCGACCGCTCAGCGGCGTCGCGGTCCAGCACCGTCCCAGGTGGCGTCGGTACCCTGGGCCCGACCAAGGAGCTGCTCTGTGACGACCCCGCCATACCCCCCTGTCAGCGATGCCGACCTGGCCGTGCTTCGCGAACAGCTCGGTCGCCCGGCTCGCGGAGTCGTGGGGATCGCGGCGCGCTGCGTGTGCGGCAACCCCACCGTGGTGGCCACGTCGCCGCGGCTTCCCGACGGCTCGCCGTTCCCCACGTTCTACTACCTGACGCACCCGGCCGCGACCGCCGCGATGTCGGTCCTCGAGGCAGACCACGTCATGCGAGAGCTCTCCGACGTGCTGGCCGCCGACGAGGAGGTCGCCGCGGTGTACCGGCTCGCGCACGAGGCGTACCTGCGGGACCGCTCCGCGTTCGGCGAGGTGGAGGAGATCGCCGGCATCTCGGCCGGGGGCATGCCGACGCGCGTCAAGTGCCTCCACGCGCTCGCGGGCCACGCCCTCGCCGCGGGGCCCGGGATCAATCCGATCGGCGACCGCGCGCTCGCGCTGTCGTCGTGGTCGCCCGAGCGCTGCGTGTGCGCGCAGCCGGGATCGGGCGGATGATCCGCCGCGCCCTCGCTGCCGTCGCCTCGGCGGCCGTCGCCGCGACGCTGGTCGCGGCGGGGCCCGTGGCCGCCCAGGCGGCTCCCGCCGAGGAAGACCCGATCCGCGCCGCAGAGTACTGGCTGGACGACTACGGCGTCGAGAAGGCGTGGGAGACCACGCGCGGCGCCGGCGTGAAGATCGCCATCATCGACACCGGCATCGGCCGCGGCCCGGTCGAGTTCGACGGTGCCGTCGCCGGCGGCACGGATGTCTCGGGGGTCGGCTCGTCCGACGGGCGCACGCCCCTGGGCGCAGTCGACGCCGATCACGGCAGCTGGGTCGCGTCGCTCGCGGCCGGCCGGGGCACCGGCCCCGCCACCGGCATGATCGGCGTCGCGCCCGAGGCGCAGCTGCTGTCGGTATCGGTCGCCTTCGGCTCGTCCGCGCAGCGGCCTTTCGCCGACCAGATCGCCGACGCGATCCGCTGGTCGGTCGACAACGGCGCCGACGTCATCAACATGTCGCTCACCACGAACGTCCCGGACTGGCCCGAGAGCTGGGACGACGCCTTCCTCTACGCCTTCGACCACGACGTCGTCGTCGTGGTCGCCGCCGGCAACCGGGGGAGCGGCACGACCCGTGTGGGTGCGCCGGCGACCATCCCCGGCGTGCTCACCGTGGGTGGTGTGGACCGCTCCGGGAAGGCCAGTGTCGACGCGTCCACACAGGGCATCACCATCGGCGTCTCGGCTCCCAGCGAGGAGCTCGTCGGCGTGTCGGCCGACTCGACGCTGGTCTCGTGGGACGGCACGAGCGGCGCCGCCCCGATCGTCGCCGGCATCGCGGCGCTGGTCCGCGCCGCGCACCCCGACCTCGATGCCGCGAACGTCATCAACCGCATCGTCAAGACCGCCCGTCCCGCCGCGGGTGCGACCGCCGTGCCCGATGTGCTGTATGGCTATGGACTGGTGGATGCCGCCGCCGCCGTGACGGCCGGCCTCCCCACGGTGACCGCCAACCCGATGGGCAGCCTCGAGGACTGGGTGCGGCTGTATCGCCGGGCCCCCGTCGCGCCCATGCCGGAGGAGCCGGCGCCGAGCGTCGAGGTTCCGGCGCTCCCCGACGCGGATGCCGCGACGCGCGTCTCCTCGCCGCTGCTGCCGGACCGGGACACCGTGGTGTACGGCAGCCTGCCGCTCCTGTTGGTCACAGCGACGGCTATACTGGTGGCGCTCGGCGTCACCGCTGCTGTCCGACGCATCCGATTGGCGTCCCGCGCGCCGAGCCGCTGACACAGGAGGAGTACTCCAAACCGTGACCAACACCGTGCCCAAGATCCTCATCGTCGGTGGCGGATACGCAGGCTTCTACACGGCCTGGAAGCTCGAGAAGCATCTGCGCAAGGGCGAGGCGGAAGTGACGATCGTCGATCCGCTGCCCTACATGACCTACCAGCCGTTCCTCCCCGAGGTCGCGGCCGGCTCGATCGAGGCGCGCCACTCCGTCGTGGCCCTGCGCCGCCACCTCAAGCGCACCAACGTCGTGGCCGCCAAGGTGACCGGCATCAACCACGCCGGCAAGGTCGCCACGATCACCCCGATCGCCGGCGAGCCGTACGAGTTCGAGTACGACCAGATCGTCGTCACCGCCGGCGCGGTCTCGCGCACCTTCCCGATCCCGGGAATCGCCGACAACGCCATCGGGCTGAAGACGATCGAAGAGGCCGTCGCCATCCGCGACAGGCTGATGTCGAACTTCGACAAGGCGTCGACGCTTCCTCCCGGTCCCGATCGCGATCGCCTCCTCACCGTCGTGGTGGTCGGCGGCGGGTTCGCCGGCATCGAGGTGTTCGCCGAGCTGCGTTCGCTCGCCTCGTCGCTGGTCAAGAGCTACCCGCAGATCACGTTCGACGACACGCACTTCCACCTCATCGAGGCCATGAGCCGCATCATGCCCGAGGTGTCGCTGAAGACGAGCGAGTGGGTGCTCAAGAACCTCGCCCAGCGCGGCGCATCGGTCCACCTCGACACGCAGGTCACCGGTGCCGTGGGCGGCAACATCGAGCTCTCCACGGGCGAGACCATCCCCAGCGACCTCATCATCTGGACCGCCGGCGTCATGGCGAACCCCACGGTGGTGCGCGGCGGCGACCTCCCCGTCGAAGAGCGCGGTCGCATCCGCACCCGCGCCGACCTGCGGGTGGGCAGCGAGGACGAGGTCGTCGAGGGTGCCTGGGCGGCCGGCGACGTGTCGGCCGTGCCCGACCTCACCGGCGGCGGCGTGGGCGGCTACTGCGTGCCCAACGCCCAGCACGCAGTGCGCCAGGCGAAGCTCCTCGCGAAGAACCTCGTGGGCGTGCTGCGCGGCGAGCTGCCGCGCGAGTACTACCACAAGAACCTCGGCGCCGTCGCGGGCCTCGGCCTCTGGGTCGGTGTGTTCCAGTCGGGCAAGCTCGCGCTCAAGGGACCCATCGCGTGGCTCGCGCACCGCGGCTACCACGGCCTGGCGATGCCGTCGTGGGAGCGCAAGTGGCGCGTGCTGTGGGGCTGGTGGAACAACTTCTGGCTCGGCCGCGACATGGTGAACCTGTCGACGGTGCAGAACCCTCGTTACGTATTCGAAGAGTTCGCAGCGCGTCCGCGTCCGCCGCAGCCCGTCGAGGCGCCGGTCGAGACCGCCGCCGTGGCTGCGCCGGCCAAGAAGGCCCCTGCGCGCAAGCCCGCCGCGAAGGCCGCCGACGCCGAGAAGGTCGCCGCGAAGTAGGTTCGCAGGATGCCGCAGGCCCGTCTGAGAAGATGAGCCTGCGGCATTCGCGTTCCCGGCGGAACGCGGGGGCCCCCGTAGCCCAACGGCAGAGGCAGGCGACTTAAAATCGCTCGAGTGTGGGTTCGAATCCCACCGGGGGCACCGGCTCCGCGCCCTCGCGCTGCCCGAGAAGACGCGTTAGCCTGGGCAAAAGCGGCGAAGGGTCCCCGACATGGTCGAAAACAGCACGGGCGGTCGGAGCGCGCACGAGCAGAGCGCGAGCGAGCAGAAGGTGCCGAAGAGCGGCTGGTGGTGGAAGCTCACCGCGCTGCTTCTCGGGGCCCCGCCGATCGCGGTGTACGGGGCCGAGGACGAGGTCGAGCAGGAGCGCGCCGAGAGGGCGCAGGACTGACCCCCTCGTCGGCTGTCGCACGCCTGCGAATGCTGACGCGATCCGGTCATCGAGCGCATCCGCGGCACCATAGGCTGGTGCGATGCGCACGCACCCGAAGCGAGCCGTATGAGTCTCGATCTGCTGTCCACACCCACGGCGAAGAAGTCCTGGGCCCATCCCGCGTCCTACTGGGGCGCGATGACCCATGCCCTCGCCGAGATCAGCGGCCCCGTCGCCGCCATCAACGCCGCGGCCCTGCGCTACAACGCCCTCGATCTGGTCGTGCGGGCCGGAGGCGTCCCCATCCGCGTGGCGAGCAAGTCGGTGCGGGTGCGCGAGGTCCTCGACGCGGTGCTGGCGCTGCCGGGGTACGCGGGCGTCCTCGCCTTCACCCTTCCCGAGGCGCTGTGGCTCGCTGAGACCATGGACGACATCGTCCTCGGCTACCCGACGGTCGACCGCGCGGCGATTGCCGCCCTCGCAGCCGACGAGACCGCCGCCGCACGCATCACCCTGATGGTCGACGACCTCGCCCAGCTCGACCTGGTCGACGCCATCGCCGCGCCGAGCGCGCGGCCTGAGATCCGGATCGCCATCGATGCGGACGCCTCGTGGCGTGCGCCCGCGCTCGGTCACATCGGCGTGCTGCGCTCGCCCGTGCACGAGGCGGCGGAGGTGGCCGCGCTGGCGCGTTCGATCGCCGCACGCCCCGGCTTCCGGCTCGTCGGCCTGATGATGTACGAGGCCCAGATCGCCGGTCAGGGCGATGCGACGGGGTCGGGTGATGCCGTCATCCGGTGGATGCAGCGCCGCTCGGCCGCTGAGCTGCTCGACCGCCGCGCCGCGATCGTCGCGGCCCTGCGCGACATCGCGCCCCTCGAGTTCGTCAACGGCGGAGGGACCGGGTCGCTCGAGCTGACGGCATCCGATCAGTCCGTGACCGAGGTGACCGCCGGAAGCGGACTGCTCGCCGGCCACCTCTTCGACGGCTACCGCGCCTTCGACCCGGCGCCGGCGGCCGCCTTCGGGCTGGAGGTCGTGCGCAAGCCGGCCCCCGACGTGGCCACCGTGCTCGGCGGCGGGTGGATCGCTTCGGGGCCTGCTCTCGAATCGCGCCAGCCGCGTGCCGTCTGGCCGGCGCAGCTGCGCATGGCCCCCCGTGAGGGCGCCGGCGAGGTGCAGACACCGCTGCGCGGGGACGCGGCACGCGACCTGCGGATCGGCGACCGCGTCTGGTTCCGCCACTCGAAGAGCGGAGAGCTCGCCGAGCGCGTCGCCGCGTACCACCTCGTCGACGGCGACGAGCGCGTCGGCGAGCTGCCGACATACCGCGGCGAGGGGAAGGCGTTCCTGTGACCCGCCCCGGCGGCGTCTGGCGCAACTGGGCGCGGACGGAGTCGGTGCGACCGCAGCGCCTGGAGTTCCCGCCGACGGTGGCGGCGGTGCAACGAGCGGTGGTCGCCGCGGCGGCCCAGCACATCCCCGTCAAGGCGGTGGGGGCCGGCCACAGCTTCACCGGCATCGCCGTGGCACCGGGAGCGCTCCTCGAGCTGCGCGATCTCAGCGGCCTCGTGTCGGTCGATGCGGATCGCGGCCGGGTGACCCTGCTCGCCGGCACGCGTCTGCACCGGATCCCGGCGCTCCTGGCTCCCTTCGGCCTGGCGATGGAGAACCTCGGCGACATCGACAGGCAGTCGATCGCGGGAGCGATCTCCACCGGCACGCACGGCACCGGCGCCCGCTTCGGCGGCATCGCCGCACAGGTGGTCGGCGCGACGCTGGTCACGGCGTCCGGCGACCTGCTCGCCGTGAACGAGGAAGAGAACCCCGAGCTGGTCCCCGCCGTCGCTCTCGGGCTCGGCGCGCTCGGCATCCTGGTCGATGTCACGCTGCAGTGCGTCCCCGCGTACGTCCTGCACGCGGTGGAGCAGCCGGAGCCGCTCGATGACGTGCTGGCGGCGCTCGAGGACCGCGTGGCGTCCGCGGACCACTTCGAGTTCTACTGGTTCCCGCACACCGACCGCGCGATGACGAAGACCAACACGCGCCTGCCCGACGGCGCGCCCCGGCATCCGCTCTCACCGGTGGGCAAGTGGATCGACGACACGCTCGTCGGGAGCGGCCTGCACCAGGTGGCGTGCTCGACGGGCCGGGCGATCCCCGCACTCGTGCCCACCATCAACCGCGTGTCGGCGAAGGTGTGGGGCGACCGGGAGTTCACGGATGCCTCGGCCCGCGTGTTCGCGACCAGCAGGTCGGTGCGGTTCCGCGAGATGGAGTACGCCCTTCCGGTGCCGAACGTGCGGCCGGCGTTCGAGGCGCTCCGCGCGCTCGTCGACGAGCGGGGATGGCGCATCGGCTTCCCCGTCGAGGTGCGCTTCGCCGCGGCCGACGACCGCTGGATGTCGACGGCCCACGGCCGCGCCTCGGGATACATCGCGGTGCACCGGTACTGGCGCGAGGACCCCACGGAGTACTTCGAGGCGGTCGAGGAGATCATGCTCGGCTTCGAGGGGCGACCGCACTGGGGGAAGATGCACACGCTCGGGGCGGAGACGTTCCGCGAGCGGTATCCGCGCTTCGACGACTTCGTCGCGCTCCGTGATCGCCTGGACCCCGAGCGGCTGTTCCGCAACCCGTACCTGGATCGCGTCCTCGGTGGGTAACGGCTGAGAGTACCGGGATCGGCCTCATGCCGCGGGGGCCCGCGTCGGTAGGATGAGGTCACTACCGAACGGAGCCTCGGCACATGGAATGGCTGATCCCAGTCCTTATCGTGGTGGCGCTCGCCGTCATCGTCGGCATCTATCTCTGGGCGACGTACAACTCGCTCGTCCAGCTGAACGTGCGCGTCGATGAGGCGTGGAGCGACATCACCGTCCAGCTCAAGCGTCGAGCGGATCTGCTGCCGAACCTCATCGAGGCCGTCAAGGGGTATGCCACGCACGAGAAGGCCGTTTTCGAGCGCGTGACGCAGGCGCGCGCCGACACGCTGTCGGCGACCGGGCCCGCTGAGGCCGGCGCCGCCGAGGGACGCATGCAGCAGGCGCTGAAGTCCCTGTTCGCCGTCGCGGAGGCGTATCCGCAGCTGCAGGCGAGTCAGAACTTCCTCCAGCTGCAGCAGTCGATCGTCGACACCGAGGACAAGGTCCAGGCCTCGCGCCGGTTCTACAACGGCGGCGTGCGCGAGTTGAACACGAAGATCAAGGTGTTCCCGAACAACATGTTCGCCCGCAACCTGGGGTTCCACGAGCGGGAGTTCTTCGAGGTGATCGACGGCGCCGCCATCTCGGAGCCGCCCCGCGTGCAGTTCTGAGTCGAGACGGGTCGATGCGACGAAGGAGCGTTGACGCGTCTCGACTCAAGGTTGAGCGAGCGAAGCGAGTCGAAACCTCATCAGACGGATGTCGAAACCTCACCAGACGGATGTCGCCGCCCGGCGGTAGCGTCGGGGCGTGACTGTCCGGCTGACGCGTGAGGAGGCCCGCCGCATCGCGGCGCGCGGCCAGCTCCTGACCGCTCATCGCCCCGCGGGCATCGTCGAGACCATCGATGCGCTCACCATCGTGAACATCGAGCCGACGGCGGCGATCGCACCCAGCGCCGACCTGATCCTGTGGAGCCGGCTCGGGTGGCCTTACCAGCCGGCGGACCTCGTGCGCCTCGTCGAAGAGGACCGCGCCGTATTCGAGTGGGGCGGCTTCTACCGGGCGATGACCGACCTTCCGCTGCTGCTTTCCGAGATGCGGCACCGGCCGCACTCGGCGCAGGCGCGGGAGTGGCTGGCCGCCAACGACGTGTTCCGTCGTGAGGTGCTGGCCCGGCTGCGGGCCGAGGGACCGCTTCGGGCTGCCGACATCCCCGACGCCGCCCAGGTGTCGTGGCGCTCGTCGGGGTGGACGAACAACCGCAACTCGATGCAGCTCCTCGAGATCCTCGTGATGTGCGGAGACGTGGCCATCTCGTCGAGGGACGCCGCCGGCCGGCTGTTCGATGTCGCCGACAGGGTCTACCCGCCCGATGTGGTGGCGCTCACCGACGAGGAGGCTGCGCGCGAGCGCGCGGAGCGCCGCCTCGCGTCGCTCGGCATCGCGCGGGCGAAGGGCATCGCGCAGCCGCTGGAGCCGGTGGACGTCGGCGAGATCGGCGAGGAGGCCGTGGTCGATCGGACCGACGGCGTCTGGCGCGTCGACCTCGAGGCGCTCGACGGGCTCGCCGATTTCGCGCCGCGCACCGCGCTGCTGTCGCCCTTCGACCGGCTGGTGTTCGACCGTCGCCGGCTGGAAGAGATCTTCGGGTACGAGTACCTGCTCGAGATGTACAAGCCCGCCGCCCAGCGCCGGTGGGGCTATTTCGCGCTGCCGATCCTGCACGGCGATCGGTTCGTCGGCAAGCTCGACGCCAAGAGCGATCGCAAGGCCGGCGTTCTGCGGGTGCACGCGGTGCACGAGGACGAGCCGTTCACCGACGAGATCCGGCAGGCGGTGGATGCCGAGATCCAGGACCTCGCCCGCTGGCTCGGCCTCGAGGTGGTGGGTTCCCCCGCCGCGTGAGTCCGACCGCTGGCACGCCCGCCGTTCTCAGCGGGTGCGCCTTCGTCAGCTCGCGAGCTCTTCGACGGCATCGGTGCCGGGCCCCGCGGTCGCGGGCTCGTCGGCACCCGGCTCCTCGGGGGAGAGGGCGACGGGTTCAGCCGGCCCGGCGTCATGTCGGCCGGCCTCCGGCATCACGCGGGCGAGGTCGTCGACGGCGTCGCCCCAGCGCGAGATCGAGACGGACTCCAGACCCTGCCAGGCGGCCGCGAGACGGAGCTCCGCGGCGAGGCGGGGTGCGGCATCCGCCGGGCGTCCGTGCTCCCACCACGCCGCCTGCACGCGCAGGGTCGAGGCGGCACGATCGGCTTTGAGGTCGACGCGGCCGACGATGTCGTCGTCGATGAGGACGGGAAGCGAGTAGTAGCCGAATCGGCGCTGGGCCGCCGGCGTGTAGATCTCGATGCGGTACTCGAAGTCGAAGAGGCGCTCGGCGCGGTCCCGGAACCACACCACGGGGTCGAACGGCGTGAGGATCGCGGTGGCGTCGATGCGTCGCGGCACGACCGCCTCTCGGTGCAGCCACGCCCTGGCCGGTCGCCTGCCGGTGGTCCACCCCTCGACGGTGACGGGCTGCAGCTCACCGGCCTCGCTGAGATCGTCGAGCGCCGCCGTGATGGCCTTGCGGTCGGCGATCCGCCAGTAGTCCGCGATGTCGGCGGCGGTCGCCACACCGTAGGCCCGTGCCGCGCGCCGCACGAGCTCGTGCACGGCGTCGTCGCGGGCGACAGAGGCATCGAGCACGTCGTGCGGGATCACGTGCTCCGCCAGGCCGTACCGGCGCTCGAACCCGCGTCGGCCAGCGATCGCGACCTCGCCGAACAGCCAGAGGTGCTCGAGCGCCTGCTTCACGACGTCCCAGTCCCACCACGGGCCGCGGGCGCCCTTCTTGGCGTCGTGCTCGATCTGCGCCGGACGCAGCGGCCCCCGGTCGGCGAGCTCGGCGCGCACCCAGTCGAGGATCTCGCGATGGGTGTCGGACCAGCTGCCGGCGCCGCCGTACTTGGCGCGCATCGCCTGCATGCGGAAGTCGAACAGTCCCCAGTCGGCGGCGGGGATGAAGGAGGCCATATGCGCCCAGTATTCGACGTACGGCGAGCGCCGGGCGAACAGCAGCCGGTCGAGGGCGGCGGGGTCGTACGCACCGAGGCGCGAGAAGAGCGGCATGTAGTGCGACCGGGCGAAGACGTTGACGGAGTCGATCTGCAGTGTCGCCATCCGCGCCAGCGCGCCGTTCAGCTGCCGCGTCCCCGCGGCGGAGGGGCGAGGGCGCGCGAACCCCTGTGCGGCGAGCGCGACGCGCCGCGCTTCTGCGGCGCTGAGCGAGGACTTCACGCGCGTCAGCTTAGCCAGCGGCTCCGACATCGACCCCACCGTCTTCATGACCGTCGCGGAATGCGACGCGCCTAGACTGGGCGAATGAGCACTGGGCGTACGAGCGGCTCCGAAGACAAGCCCCGCAGCTCGCTCTTCGATGCCGTCCGCGACCGCAGCCGCGTGGTCTCCACCGAGACCTCCGCCGCGGTGCCGCGTGGTCTCCGGGTCGCCACCGCCTACTCCTGGCGGGTCATCGTCGTCGCCGCCGCCATCGGCATCGGCGTCTGGCTCGTCATCCAGCTGAAGCTGCTGGTGATCCCGCTTCTGATCGCCATCCTCATCACCGCCCTGCTGTGGCCCGCGTTCGCGTGGATGCTGCGCCGGAGGATGCCTCGCTGGCTCGCCATCGTCATCTCGGTCGTCAGCACCCTCGCGATCGTGACCGGACTGCTCTGGCTCGTCGTCTGGCAGATCATGCGGCAATGGGACTCCGTGCAGGCCAGCACGGTGGCCGCCATCGACCAGTTCCGGCAGTATCTCATCGACGGGCCGCTGCACCTGAGCCCCGAGCAGATCGACGACCTGCTGGATCAGGGCTGGGTCTTCATCCAGCAGCAGGCCGAGCTCCTCTGGTCAGGCGCGCTGGCGATCGGATCCACGATCGGTCACGTCGTCACCGGCGCCGTGCTCGCGTTCTTCATCCTGCTGTGCCTGCTCGCCGACGGCGCCGGCATCTGGCGGTGGACGCTGCGGCTGTTCCCCAAGAAGGCGCGGCCGGCGGCGGACGGCGCAGGACGCGCCGGCTGGGTCACCGTCGTCAACTACGCCCGCACGCAGCTGCTGGTCGCGACGATCGACGCGATCGGCATCGGCCTCGGTGCCGCCCTCCTCGGTGTCCCGCTCGCGATCCCCGTTGCCGTGCTCGTCTTCCTCGGCGCATTCGTGCCGATCGTCGGTGCCGTCGTCACCGGCACCGTTGCCGTGTTCCTCGCGCTCGTCTACAACGGTCCGTGGATCGCGCTCTGGATGCTCGTCGTCGTGCTGGGCGTGCAGCAGCTCGAGGGCCACGTCCTCCAGCCGCTGCTGATGGGGTCCGCCGTCAAGGTGCACCCGCTCGCGGTCGTGCTCGTGGTGGCCGGCGGCGCGATGATCGCCGGCATCCCGGGCGCCCTGTTCGCCGTCCCGCTCGCGGCGTTCGTCAACGTCGTCGCCGTCTATCTCGCCGAACGCGCCTGGGAGACCGGAGCCAAACCCTCCGGCGACCTCATCTGGAGCACCGTTCCGCGGCAGAGGAGAGTCCGTTCGTGACCACCGCCATGTCTTCCGCCGGCCACGCCCGACCCGCGGCCGCCGCCGCCGACGCCGGCTCGGCGGCGTTCGCGGTGCCGACCCTCGCGGACTTCGAGGACGCCAGGGCCACGCTGGAGGGCGTCATCGCCCACACTCCGCTCGACGAGTCGCAGCACCTGTCCGACGTCCTGGGCGTGCCGGTCCATCTGAAGCTCGAGAACCTGCAGCGGACCGGCTCGTTCAAGATCCGCGGTGCGACGTATCGCCTGTCGCGGCTGACGGCCGAGGAGCGTGCGCGCGGTGTCGTCGCCGCCTCGGCCGGCAACCACGCGCAGGGTGTGGCCCTCGCGGCCAAGGCGCTCGGCATCCGCGCGACGATCTTCATGCCGCTCGGCGTGCCCGTGCCCAAACTGCTCGCCACGCGCGGCTACGGCGCCGACGTCGTGCTGGAGGGCGCCACCGTCGAGACGCCGCTGCGACTGGCCGCCGAGTTCGCCGAGCGGACCGGCGCCGTCTTCATCCACCCGTTCGATCACCACGACGTCATCGCCGGCCAGGGCACGCTCGGCCTCGAGCTCATGGACGAACTGCCCGACCTCGACACCATCGTGCTCGGCATCGGCGGGGGAGGGCTCATCGCCGGCGTCGCCGCGGCCGTGAAGGCTCGCGCGGCCGCCGAGGGACGGACCATCCGGGTGGTCGGCGTCCAGGCGGCGAACTCCGCCGCGTATCCGCCCTCCCTCGCCGCGGGGCATCCGCTCGAGATCCCGACGCTGCCCACCATCGCCGACGGCATCGCCGTGGCGCGGCCGGGCGACCTGCCGTTCGAGATCATCCGCGACCTTGTCGACGAGGTGGTCACGGTCACCGAGGACGACATCGCCCGTGCCCTCCTCGTGCTGCTCGAGCGCGCCAAGCAGGTCGTCGAGCCCGCGGGCGCCGTCGGCGTGGCCGCGATCCTCGCGGGCAAGGTCGTGGCGAACGGCCCGACCGTGACGGTGCTGTCGGGAGGCAACATCGACCCGCTGCTGCTGCAGCGCGTCGTCGCGCACGGGCTGGCGGCATCCGGCCGGTACATGACCCTGCGCATCCCGCTGCCGGATCGCCCCGGTCAGCTCGCGCAGGTGTCGGAGCTGCTGGCGATCGCCGGGGCGAACGTCATCGAGGTGCTGCACACGCGCCACGGGCAGGGGCTGCAGATCAGCGAGGTGATCCTGCAGCTGAGCGTCGAGACGCGCGGCGAGGAGCACCGCGCGCATGTCATCTCGGTGCTCGAGGACGCCGGCTACGCGCCGACCGTGGTCCCCGACTAGCGCGCGGGATGCGCTCGCCGGGGCCGGCTGCTACTGGCCGTTGTAGGTCTCGACCTTGACGATCTCGACGGCGATCTCGCGACCGTTCGGAGCGGTGTACGAGGTCTTCTCGCCCTCCTTGCGGCCGAGGATGGCCTCGCCCAGAGGAGAGGCCTCGCTGTACACGTCGAGCTCGGAACCGACCGCGATCTCGCGATTGCCGAGGAGGAAGACTTCTTCGCCTCCGGCGACGATCGCGGTGATGACGGTGCCGGGCTCGACCACGCCGGTGCTCTCGGGAGCTTCGCTCACGGTGGCGGTCTTCAGCAGGTGCTGAAGGGTGCGGATGCGCGCCTCCTGCTTGCCCTGCTCGTCCTTGGCGGCGTGATAGCCGCCGTTCTCCTTGAGGTCGCCTTCTTCGCGCGCGGCCTCGATGCGCTTGGCGATCTCCTCGCGGCCGGTCGTCGAGAGGTGCTCGAGCTCGGCGGCCAGGCGGTCGTACGCGTCCTGGGTGAGGAAGGTCACGGGGGCGTCGGTGGACACGGCTGACTCCTTCGTTGGGCCCGGCGCGCGGGACGGCACGGGCATAAACCGAACGCCCTGGCTCACGGCCAGGGCGCGATCGACTGATGTCCCGTCAGACTACGTCACCCAGCAGGAGTTGACAAAACCTGTCGTAGCCAGGGCAGTGGTGGGGATGACCTCGCGGAAGGCCCGCGCATGCAGGTCGGAGGCGGGCAGCTCGACGACCCTCCAGCCGACCACTCCGTGCTCTTCGTCCTGCGCCTCGATCGCACAGGCGACTGCCGATCCCGGAGGAGCGGTGATCTGGAATCCGAGCGTCACGGAGTGCTCGTCCACGACCTCGAACGAGGTCGTGTCGGAGTCGACCGCGTCCAGTGCGTTCTGCACCGTGAACCAGCCGAACAGGGCGACGACTCCGACCGCGACCAGGATGCCGGCGCCGATGGCCCAGCGACGCCCGGGCGAACGCTGACGGCCGTAGCGCTCGTCGAGCATGTCCTGCGTGGTCACGCCGCTCCCTGACGTCTCATCGGGCCGGATCGGAAAGATTAGGCTGGGACTCCAGGCTATGCGCTCGCGCGCACCCCCGACGACACCGCCCGCCCCGCGGGCAGAGCGAGGACCCCATGCAGCACGCGATCGTCGCCTTCCTGAGCGCCGCGGCGACTCCGACGCCGACGCCCTCGCCCTCCGAGGTGGACCCCGACATCGTGACGCCGGGCGTCGTGGGCTTCGTCGTCACCGCGTTCATCGCGATCGCGGTGATCCTGCTGGTGTGGGACATGATGCGCCGGATCCGGCGAGGCCGCGTGCGCGCCGACATCCAGGAGGAGCTTGACGCCGAGGCGCAGGCGGCCCGGGCGACCGAGGCCACCGAGGTCGACGACGAGAGGATCGACCCCGCGGATGACGAGACCCGTGGCGACGAGGCGGGCGGGCCCGCTCCGAAGCGCTGAGCACGCTGAGCGCGCGCGGCGGCACCGGGACGGGTCAGCCCGGGAGCCCCAGCGACGGTGACAGCGGGTCGAGGGCGATCAGCAGACACGCCGTCCAGTGGCAGAGGAACGCCAGCACCGTGCACACGTGGAAGATCTCGTGGAAGCCGAAGTGGCCGGGCCACGGGTTGGGCCGCTTGAGCGCGTAGACGATGGCGCCACCGGTGTAGAGGAGCCCTCCGACGGCGACGAGGATCATCATCGCGGCGTTGGCCTCGAACAGATCGACGAGATACATCACAGCCGCCCACCCCAGCGCGAGGTAGAGCGCGACATAGAGCCAGCGCGGAGCATGGATCCAGAAGACCCGGAACAGGATGCCGAGCAGCGCCCCGCTCCACACCAGCACGAGCAGCAGCGCGCCCTTCTGCGGCGGGAGCGCGAGCGTCGCGATCGGGGTGTAGGTGCCGGCGATCAGCAGCAGGATGTTGGCATGGTCGATCCGCTTGAGGATCGCCTTGGTCCTCGGGTTCCAGTCGAACCGGTGATACAGCGCCGAGTTGCCGAACAGCAGCAGCGACGTGGCCATGAACACCGCGCACGCCCACTTGGCCGGCGCGCCCTCCGCGAGCACGATCAGCACGATGCCGGCAACGATGGCGACGGGGAAGGTGGCCGCATGGATCCAGCCGCGCCAGGAGGGCTTGATCTCGGGCGTGGCCGCGTCGACGGCGGCGGCATCCATCAGCGGCAGCACGGGAACCTCGGGGGCCCGGGGGGCACTGCGACGGCGGCTCATCACCTCAGCGTAGACGGCGCCGCATGCCGGCCGGGGAACATAGCCAGGCCCCTGGATGCCGGGGCGCCGGCCGCGCTAGGGTCCGTGGCGCGCGAGGGGTAGCGTAGGTCTGTGGCGCGCGGCGAGACGAACGAGGGCAGAGGGCCTCTCTACCGCCTCTACATCAACCGCCTCCGTCGCCGGCTCGATCCCGCGGCCGTCCCGCACCACCTCGCGATGATGATCGACGGCAATCGCCGCTGGGCGAGGCAGCTCGGCTACGACTCCGCTGCTCACGGCCACCGTGCCGGGGCGGCGAAGATGAAGGAGTTCCTGCGCTGGTGCGACGACGTGGGCATCCGCGTCGTGTCGCTCTACCTGCTCTCGAACGACAACCTCCGCAAGCGCGACTCCCGGGAGCTCTCGGACCTCATCGAGATCATCGCCGAGCTCGCCGACGAGCTCTCGCACGAGCGCGACTGGCGCGTGAAGCACGTGGGTCGCGCCGTCGCACTGCCGGGCGACCTCGCCCGGGTGCTCACCGATGTCGAAGCCCGCACCAAGGACAACACCGGCATGCACGTCAACCTCGCGGTGGGCTATGGCGGACGCGGCGAGATCGTCGACGCGGTGCGCAGCATCATCGCGCAGCACGACGAGCAGGGCGGATCCCTCGAGGAGCTCGCGGCGAGCCTCACTCCCGAGCAGATCGGGGAGCACCTCTACACCGGCGGCCAGCCCGATCCCGATCTCGTGATCCGCACGTCGGGCGAGCAGCGGCTGAGCGACTTCCTGCTGTGGCAGTCGGCCCACTCGGAGTTCTACTTCGTCGAGGCGCTCGGGCCCGACCTCCGCGAAGTGGACTTCCTGCGCGCCATCCGCGACTTCACCTCGCGGGAGCGCCGCTTCGGCAGCTGAGCACTTCGTCACACCGGCGATCGCCGCTCTGCCAGAATGATCCGCGTGACCGATCTGGATTCTTATCTGGCGTCGTTCGATGGGGAACCCGGGTATCTGGACTGGGCGGCGTTCGGGCCGCTCTCGCCTGCGGTCCGCAGCGAGGCGCAGGGTGACACCGAGCTGCTCGGCTCGGGCCGGCGCACGAGCATCGAGCTCGTCGCCGACCACGTGCGCGAGGCCCGGGAGCTCGTCGCCGAACTGATCGGGACGGATGCCGAGCAGGTGGTGCTGCAGCCGTCCACCACGTACGGGTTGATGCACGCCGTCTACGGCCTGGCCGGGGGGCTCATGCTGGGCCGGGGGGAGTTCCCCAGCCTCACCGTCGCGGCCACGCGTGCCTCGGAGGCGTTCGGTTCGCTCCAGCTGCAGTGGGTGGAACCCGCCGACGGGTTCATGACACCCGATGCGGTGCGCTCGGCGCTCTCGGACGACACCCGCGCTGTCGCGGTCAGCCTCGTCGACTTCCGCACCGGCTACCGCACCGACCTGTCCGCCCTGCGCGAGGTCATCGGCGATCGCCTGCTCATCGTCGACGCCATCCAGGGGTTCGGCATGGTCGAGGCCGACTACCTCGCCGCCGACGTCGTCTGCGGCCACGGCTACAAGTGGCTGCGCGCGGGCCGGGGGACCGGCTTCTCCTGGTTCGGCGCGCGTGCGCTCGAGCGCATCGCCCCCGTGCTCTCGGGCTTCCGCGGCGTCGACGGCGAACTGCCCGTCGACGCCGTGCCCGCGCCGTCCGCCTCCGCCCAGGCCTTCTCGGTCTCGGGACCCGACACACTCGCCGCGGCTCGCCTGGCGACCGCGCTGCGCGAGGTCGCCGACGTGGGCGTCGCGCAGATCGAAGCGGAGCTGTCGGCGCGCGCAGCCGACGTCATGTTCGCCGCAGACCGCTACGAGGTGCCGGTGGTCACACCGCGCGACCCCGAGCGCCGGGCGGGCATCGTGACGCTCGAGCCCGCACCGCAGGACGCCGCGCCGCTCGCCGCGTCCCTGGCGAACCACGGGCTCACGGTGACCGCCCGTGCCGGCCGCATCCGCGTCGCGCCGCACGTCGGCACCGGCGCCGACACCCTGCGGCTGTTCGGCGATGCGCTCGCCGCGTTCTCGGCCGCGCGGGTGTGGTGACGCACTCGTGAGGTGACGCCCCGCCCGCGAGGCGGAGCGGGAGCGACCGGCCGCACGATCGCGGCATCCGTTCACCGGATCGTCACATTGTTCCAGCGTGTCGGGCGCGCGCAATGTCGACGGTCGGTCGTAGCGTGAGGCCATCGGGCAAGGAGCCCGGTCGAGTCGGCCTCACGGATCGCGACTTCACGATCCACGACTCGGTACCCTGGTCGACTCGTGACTGCCGGGTGAACCACCCGGGGCGGGAGTGGGTTGTGACCACACGAGCACCACACGAGCAGCGCAGTCAGGATCTCGAGCAGATCGCAGAGCCCGATCAGGATCTGCGCACCTATGTTCTCGACACATCAGTGCTGCTCAGCGATCCACGGGCGTTCTTCCGTTTCGCCGAGCACAGCGTCGTGATCCCCGTGGTGGTGATCACGGAGCTCGAGGGCAAGCGGCACGACCCTGAGATCGGCTACTTCGCCCGGCAGGCGCTGCGCCATCTCGACGAGCTGCGCGTCGAACACGGCCGGCTCGACTTCCCGGTCCCCGTCGGTCAGGGCGGCACGCTGCGCGTCGAGCTCAACAACACCGACTCGTCGGTGCTGCCCTCCGGCATGCGCCTCGGCGACAACGACAGCCGCATCCTCGCCATCGCGATGAACCTCGCCCAGGACGGCCAGGAGGTCACGGTCGTCTCCAAAGACCTGCCCATGCGGGTCAAGGCGGCGTCGCTCGGCATCACGGCGGAGGAGTACCTCGCGGAGCAGGCCGTCGACTCGGGCTGGACCGGCATCTCCGAGATCGACGTGTCGGGCGACGACATCAGCGATCTCTACGAGAGCGAAGTCGCCGTCAGCGAAGACGTGAGAGGACTTCCGGTGAACACCGGGCTGATCGTCCACTCCGAGCGCGGCTCCGCACTTGGGCGCGTGATCGACGACGGCGAGTTCCGCCTGGTCCGGGGCGATCGAGAGGTCTTCGGACTGCACGGGCGCTCGGCCGAGCAGCGCATCGCCATCGACCTGCTTCTCGACCCCGACGTCGGCATCGTGTCGCTGGGCGGGCGAGCCGGCACCGGCAAATCGGCGCTCGCGCTGTGCGCGGCGCTCGAGGCGGTGCTGGAGCGACAGCAGCAGCGCAAGATCATCGTGTTCCGCCCGCTGTTCGCCGTCGGCGGGCAGGAGCTCGGGTATCTGCCGGGCGACCAGCAGGAGAAGATGAACCCCTGGGGTCAGGCGGTCTTCGACACCCTCGGCTCGGTCGTGTCGGGCAATGTACTCGACGAAGTGATCGAGCGGGGCCTCCTGGAGGTGCTGCCGCTCACGCACATCCGTGGCCGCTCGCTGCATGACGCCTTCGTGATCGTGGACGAGGCGCAGTCCCTCGAGCGCAACGTGCTGCTCACGGTGCTGAGCCGGATCGGGCAGGGCTCGCGAGTCGTTCTCACCCACGACGTCGGCCAGCGCGACAATCTGCGCGTCGGTCGTCACGACGGTGTGGCCTCGGTCATCGAGACGCTGAAGGGTCACTCGCTGTTCGGTCACGTCACGCTGGTGCGCTCCGAGCGCTCCGCCATCGCCGCCCTCGTCACCGACCTTCTGGAGGCGGGCGAGCTCGCCTAGGTGACACGCAGCTGCACTGACGGCGCTGACGGCCGGGATGCCGACATCCCGGTCGTCAGCGCCGTCGGCGTATGAGAAGAGTCTCATCGCCTGTGGCACTTGTGCGGCGATCGGTCTGTCACCATGGATGGAGGGGAATTCGATCCGCGTATGGGAGGCAGCAGAGACGTGGAAGCACGCACGGGGCTCGTGATCGGCGGCGTGACCGCCGTCGCTGCGAGCATCGCCGTCGTGACCGCGGTCGCTCTCGCGAACACCATGGCGCTGGCCGATTCCCCCGGTACGAGCTTGGCCTCCGAGCGCGTCATCGTCCCTTCCGCGACCTCCCCGTCGGCGTCGCCGTCCGCCTCCGCGGCCGTCACGCCGGAGGCACCTGTGCCTCCGGTCAACGCCGAAGTGGTGGAGGCCCCCGCTCCGCAGGTCGTCGATCAGCCGTTGGCGTCAGACGGCTCGCGGGCCACCACCAACGCACCTATCGCGGCCGAGCCCGCGGCGCCCGCCGACATCGAGACCGTCATCGCCGCAGCGAAGGCGGCCGGGTCGTGGGAGGAGCTCCGCTCGTGGGCGAACGCGCAAGGGTGGACCACCGCGCGGATCGACGCGCTGGTGTCGCGCCTCGAGCGTGGGGCGGCCGAGACGGCCGAGCGTCCGGTCCGGACGCAGTCCGACGATCAGCAGAACCTGGTCGCGCCCGGGGAGCAGCAGAAGTCCTCAGCCGATCGCACATCGAACGGCCCGAATCGTCCCGCACATGCGGGCGGAAACGTCGGGAACGGCAACGGCGCCGATCACGACGCGAAGAAAGACCAGTCGCGCAATTCCCCAGACAAGCGCGACTGACAACGGTCGGATCCCCCAGTCCGGCCTTTCACAGCCCCCGGTGTCCCCCAGCACCGGGGGCTTCTTCGCGCGCGGGGGAGGAGCCGGGCGGACCCCCGGCGCCCGCCTCACTCCCAGCGGTAGCCGGCGCCGCGGACCGTGACGATGTGGTCCGGTCCGAGCTTTCCGCGCAGATACCGCACGTACACGTCGACGACGTTGGAGCCCGGATCGAAGTCCAGCCCCCACACCCGGCTCAGCAGCTGCTCGCGGCTGAGCACGCGGCCGGGGTTGCGCAGGAACTGCTCGGCCAGCGAGAACTCGCGTGCGGACAGATCGATCTCGCGTCCGGCGACGGTCGCCCGCCGCGCGAGGATGTCCAGCACGACGTCGCCGTGCGAGATCGACACGCCGGGCTGCGGGACGCTCTCGCGCAGCCGGGAACGGACGCGCGCCAGAAGCTCTTCGAAGGTGAACGGCTTGGGGACGTAGTCGTTCGCCCCGGCATCCAATCCGGTCACGGTGTCACGCGTGCTGGATCGCGCGGTCAGCATGATCACCGGCACCGCCGAACCGCGGGCGCGCAGTTCGCGAAGCACCTCGAAGCCGTCCATCGTGGGCAGGCCCACATCCAGCAACACGAGATCGGCGTCGCCGCGCAGCGCCGATTCGAGTCCCTCGGGGCCGTCCTCGACGACGAGCGTCTCGTAGCCGGCGGCTTCGAGTCCGCGGCTGACGAACGCAGCGATCCGCGGCTCGTCCTCGACGATGAGGATCCTGGTCATCCCGCGGCCTCCCGTTGCAGTACGACATCTCCGGCACGAACGGGCACCGGCAGCTCGGCCTCCGTGGGAGGCAGGTGGATGGTGAAGGTCGCGCCGCCGCCCGGCGTGTCGGTGACGACGCAATGACCGCCGTGACCCTTCGCGATCGCGTCGACGATGGCGAGGCCGAGACCCGAGCCACCGACGGACCGCTTGACGTGGGCACGGTCGAAGCGGCGGAAGATCCGCGTCCGCTGGTCCGCGGGGATGCCCGGCCCGTGATCGCGCACCCACAGTCGGGCGCCCTCCGCGTCGCGCGCGCTGCCGATCTCGATCGGGCTGCCCAGGGGCGTGTACTTCGCGGCGTTGTCGGCGAGCTGGAGCCATCCCTGCAGCAGACGGTCCTGATCGCCGGTCGTCTCGCCGTCGGCGACCGCATCGATCGTCCAGTCATGGCCGGGGATCACGCCGACGAGCTCGCCGACGCGGGCGGTCAACCGCGCCAGGTCGACGGCGGCGAGGTTCGTCGAGTCCGTCTCGGCCGTCGCGAGCAGGTCGATGTCTTCGACGAGCCGCGTCAGGCGGTCGAGCTCGGCGATGCCGATGTCGCGCGCGGAGGCCACGTCGGCGGCATCCTGCGGGTTCATCAGCTCGAGGTGGCCGCGCACGATCGTGATGGGCGTCTTGAGCTCGTGGCGCACATCGTCGAGGAGCTGGCGCTGATCGTCGACGGAGTCCTCGAGTCGGTCGAGCATCGAGTTGACGGTGCGCGACAGGTCGGAGATGTCGTCATTGCCCTGGGGCTCGAGCCGACGCGACAGGTCGCTGATGGAGATCGCGTCCGCGGTCTCGCGGAGGTGACGGATCGGCGAGAGCAGCCGACCGGTGACGAACCAGCCGACGATGCCGACCGCGAACAGCACGGCCACGGCCGCGATCACGTACGTCGTCATCGCGAAAGTCACCGGCTGCAGCTCAGCTCCGAGGTTGACGGCACGCACGTAGAGTCCCTCGCGCGGGTCGCCGTCCATGCGCACCGGGATCGCGATGTAGCGCAGCGACCCCTGGTCGGTGACCGCCGTCCCCATCTCTGTGCTGCCGCCGGCCGTCTCTGCGACGACGCGGTCGATGAGCTCCTGGTTCCGCGAGATGTCGAAGCCCGACAGCGTCGACGGCACCCAGCGCGGTGAGCCGTCGATGAGCGCGAGCGAGGCCTCGTTGCGAGCCGGCACCAGGCGCGCAACGACGGCGTTCAGGTAGTCGTCGATCGAATCGAACTCGTCCTTGTCCAGCTCGTCCGTGGCTGCGGAGGCGCCGGAGGGCGTCCCTGCGGCGGTGTCGTCCGCCACGGCATCCAGCGACGACACCTGGGCCTTGAGCCGCTCGTTGACGCTCGTGAGGGCCTGCTCGCGCTGTACGAGAAAGGTGACGCTGCCCACGATCGCCAGGCCGACGCACGCGACGGCAAGGATCGCGGCAAGGATCCTGACGCGCGCGGGGACCGGGCGGGGCGTTCGGGCCATGTCCCGATTATCCCGCCGACGAGGGTGTAGCGGCATGGGGCGGGCGGATCAGCCCGGGTGCGTCATCGAGAGGAGGTCCAGCTTCTCGTCCAGCTGCTCGAGCGTGAGCTCCCCGCGCTCCACGTAGCCGAGGTCGATCACAGCCTCACGGACCGTGATGCCCTTCGCGACCGAATGCTTGGCGATCTTCGCCGCCGCCTCGTAGCCGATGAGCTTGTTGAGCGGCGTGACGATGGAGGGCGACATCCCGGCGTAGGCCGCGGCACGCTCGACGTTCGCCTCGAGACCGTCGATGGTCTTGTCGGCGAGCACGCGCGAGGTGTTGGCGAGGAGCTCGATGGACTCGAGCACCGCGCTGCCCATGATCGGGATCGCGACGTTCAGCTCGAAGGCACCCGACGCGCCCGCCCACGCGACGGTCGCGTCGTTGCCGATGACACGCGCGCACACCATGAGCGTCGCCTCGGGGATCACCGGGTTCACCTTGCCGGGCATGATCGACGACCCCGGCTGCAGGTCGGGGATGTGCAGTTCGCCGAGACCGGTGTTCGGGCCGGAGCCCATCCAGCGCAGGTCGTTGTTGATCTTGGTGAGCGACACCGCGATGGTGCGCAGGGCGCCGGACGCCTCGACGAGGCCGTCGCGGTTGGCCTGGGCCTCGAAGTGGTCCTTGGCCTCGGTGATCGGCAGCTCGGTGTCGGCGACGATCAGCTCGATGACCCGCTGCGGGAAGCCCAGCGGTGTGTTGATGCCGGTGCCGACGGCGGTGCCGCCGAGCGGCACCTCGGCGACGCGGGGGAGGACGGCCTGCACACGTTCGATGCTGAGGCGGATCTGGCGCGCGTAGCCGCCGAATTCCTGGCCGAGGGTGACCGGCGTCGCATCCATGAGGTGCGTGCGACCCGACTTGACGACGGTCTTCCACAGCTCGGCCTTCGCCTCGAGGGCTACCGCCAGGTGGTCGAGGGCCGGGATCAGGTCGTCGATGAGCTCCTGCGTCACCGCGATGTGCACGGAGGTGGGGAACACGTCGTTGGACGACTGCGAGGCGTTGACGTGGTCGTTCGGGTGAACCGTCGCGCCGAGCGCCTGCGTCGCGAGGGTCGCCAGCACCTCGTTCATGTTCATGTTCGACGAGGTGCCGCTGCCGGTCTGGTAGACGTCGATCGGGAACTGGTCTGCGAACTCTCCCGCGATGATGCGGTCGGCCGCGCCGGCGATGGCGTCGGCGATCGCGCCGTCGAGCGTGCCGAGCTCTCTGTTCGCCAAGGCCGCGGCCTTCTTGATGCGTGCGAGCGCCACGATCTGGGCGGGCTCCAGCCGATCGCCCGAGATCGGGAAGTTCTCGACGGCGCGCTGCGTCTGGGCGGCGTAGAGCGCGTTCTTGGGCACACGCACCTCGCCCATGGTGTCGTGCTCGATGCGGTACTCGATGTCGGTCACGTCGTTGTTCCTCATGTGTCGGTACGGGATGGGGGAAGGCCGGGTCAGGCCTGGTCGGGGATGCCGACCATCACGTCGGGGACCGCGGTGCCCTCGGCGAGGCGGTAGTTGGCACCGACGATCGCGAGGCGGCCCTCGGCGACAGCGGTGCTGATGAGCTCGGATGCGTGCAGCAGTTCACCCACGGTGTCGCGGAGGTGCTCGCGCCCGACCTCGTCGGCGTCGATCTCGGCGGGGGAGACGCCGTCGACGGCGGACGCGCGCTGGACGCGGCGCACGGCGGGGACGATCGGCGAGATCAGGCGCCAGATGTGCGGCGGCAGCGGGTCGGCCTCGGGGTCGGTGATGTCGATCGCCGCTCGCACCGCGCCGCAGGCATCGTGTCCGAGCACCACGATGAGCGGCACCTCGAGCACCGCCACGGCATACTCGAGACTGCCGACGACCGAGTCGGAGATGACCTGGCCCGCGTTGCGCACGACGAACAGGTCGCCGAGGCCCTTGTCGAAGATGATCTCGGCCGCCAGTCGCGAATCCGCGCAGCCGAACAGGGCGGCGCGAGGACGCTGGCCGTCCGCGAGGTCATGGCGGGTATCGACGTCCTGGCGGGGATGCCGGGGCTCCCCGGCCACGAAGCGCGCGTTGCCGCGCTGCATCTCCTGCCAGGCCTTCGCGGGCGTGGGCTGGTCGGTCACTCGGCCTCCTCGCGCAATGCGGTGATCTGATCGGTGACGGAACGCGCCGTCTCTTCCAGCGCCTTCTCGCTCGCCGCGCCGTAGATGAGCACCGTGTCGGCGCCGGCGTCGGTGGCGAGGGCGACAGTGATGTTCCCCGTGCGATCGGGGTCGAGACCGTAGCGCTCCCACGTGATTCCGTCAATGGTCACGGTGTCCTGCGGGGCCGAGCCCGAGAGGACGCGGGCGGCCCACGACTCGTCGGCGTCGAAGCCCTGCGCCACGCGCAGGAACCCGCGCTCGTCCTCGCCGGCCGGGGCGTAGACGACGGTGAAGGCGCGGACCGGGCCGTTGCCCTCGATGCGCGCGTTGTTCACGACCCAGCCGTCCGACAGCTCGGGCGTGATGACGGTGCGGTCCTCCGACGCCGCGATGTCGGCGGCGACTGCCGACACGTCGATCGGCTCGCGCTCGGGGGGAGTGCCGCGGGGGACGGCGAAGACGATGACGACGACGACGGCGAGGGTCGCGAGCAGCGCGGCGATGAGATTGCGCACGTTCTGGCTCGAGCGGTAGACGCGCGACGACTCCGCCTTGCGGTCGGCGGTCTCCTCGGGTGTCTCGGGGCGGCCGAGCTCGGCGACGATGCGGGGTCCGCGTGTCATCGCGTCTCCTCGCCGTCGGCGCGGTCGACCGTCGACCGGGCGGCCTCGAGACGCCGCTTGGCGCCGAGCAGCCACTCCTCGCAGCGTGCGGCGAGGGCTTCCCCGCGCTCCCAGAGGGCGAGGGAGTGCTCGAGGGTGGGAGCTCCCTGCTCGAGTTCGGCGACGACGCGGACGAGTTCATCCCGCGCCTGCTCGAACGAGAGGGTCGCGACGTCCTCGAGGGCGCCGCTCGTCTCAGTCATGGCCTCCATCTTAGTTCGCGGCAGAGGGGGCGCCGTGCCCCGCCGGGTCGGGCTCGGCAGGGTCTGCCGGCGCCGTGCCGACGGAGACGGGCGGATGTTCGGCGATCTCCCCGTCCGAGTGCGCGGCGAACGATCCCCGCCCCACCGTGACCACGACGGCGGTGGATGCCGGAGCCTGCGCCGCGTCCCGCACGATCACGCCGTCGGCCAGGTGCGCGATGGCGTAGCCGCGGGCGAGCGTCGACGCGGGGGACAGTGCGCGCAGTGTCGCGCGCAGCTCGGCGGTGCGCCGCTCGTGCAGCTGGAGCGAGCGGTCCACGCGGTCCCGGCCCCGCGCGGCGAGCAGCTCGACCTCGTGCGCGCGGGTGGTCAGCAGCGTCTCTGGCGCACGCAGCACCGGTCGTGACCGGAGCTGCTCGAGCTGGGCGATGTCGTGCGAGATGCGCTGAGCCAGGCGCGTGTTCATGCGCGCGCGCAGCTGACCGACGATCGCGCGCTGCTCGGCGACGTCCGGAACGATGCGCTTCGCGGCGTCCGTCGGCGTGGAGGCGCGGAGGTCGGCGACGTCGTCCAGGAGCGGGTGATCGTTCTCGTGGCCGATCGCGCTCACGACGGGGGTGGATGCCGCAGCCACCGCCCGCAGCAGGCGCTCGTCGCTGAATCCGAGCAGGGTCTGCGGGTCGCCGCCGCCGCGGGCGATGATGATGACGTCGACATCGGGCGCGGCGTCGAGCGCCTTCAGTGCCGCGATGGTCTCGGGCACGCACCGGTCGCCCTGCACGGCGGCGTACTTCGTCTGGAACCGCACCTGCGGCCAGCGCAGCTCGGCGTTGCGGTGGACGTCCTTCTCGGCATCCGAGTTCTCGCCGGTGATGAGTCCGATCAGACGCGGGAGGAACGGAAGGGCCTTCTTGCGCGACGGGTCGAACAGCCCCTCCGAGCGCAGCTGCACCCGCAGCCGCTCGAGACGCTCGAGCTGGTCGCCGAGCCCGACGTGGCGCATCGCCGACACGCCGAAGCCGAAGTCCCCGTTCTTCACGAAGTAGTCGGCCTTCACGCAGGCGATCACGTGGTCGCCGACCTTGAGGTCGCCCGGCAGCCGCTCGCGCGTCGACGACCAGATGCGGAACGAGATGGTGGCGTCCGTGACGAGATCCTTCAGCCGCCCGAACACGTTCCCGCCACGCTGGTTCCAGCCGGTGATCTCGCCCTCGACCCACACCGAGCCCCACGTCTGGACGAAACCGCGGATCGTGTCGTTGAGGCGGGCCACGGATGTCGGCGCCTGCGGCGAGGAGTCGCGCGGCCGCACCGAGTCGGCGGGCGGCGGCTCACCGGGGACGGCGGCGGGCTGGAAGGTCGTCATGCGGTCCTTTCGTGCCCGAGACGGGCTGCTCTCGCCCGCGAACCCTCGGGCGTCGCGGGCGGTCTCGCGGAGGCCCCGCTCAGGAGGCCGCCCGTAGAATCGAGGGGTGAGCATCAGCACCGCGGGGCAGACCCGAGCGAGTCAGGCCCCTGTGAGCATGCCCGTCCCGCGCATCCCGCGGCGGCGCGAACCGCTCCAGGATATCGCCGGCACCGGACAGAAGCGGGTGCTCCTGGCCTCCCCGCGCGGCTATTGCGCCGGCGTGGACCGCGCGGTCATCGCGGTGGAGAAGGCGCTGGAGCGCTTCGGCGCCCCCGTCTACGTGCGCAAGCAGATCGTGCACAACATCCACGTCGTCACCGAGCTCGAGGCCGCCGGTGCGATCTTCGTCGAGGAGGTCGACGAGGTTCCCGAGGGCGCCCACGTCGTCTTCAGCGCGCACGGGGTGTCGCCGGCGGTCGTGAATGCGGCATCCGATCGGGGCCTCCGCGCCATCGACGCCACCTGCCCGCTCGTCACCAAGGTGCACCGCGAGGCGGTGCGCTTCGCCCGCGACGACTACGAGATCCTCCTGATCGGCCACGTCGGCCACGAAGAGGTCGAGGGCACGGCCGGCGAGGCGCCCGATCACGTCACGATCGTGAACTCGCCGGACGAGGCCGACACCATCGAGGTGCGCGACCCGTCGAGGGTCGTGTGGCTGTCGCAGACGACGCTGTCGGTCGACGAGACCATGGAGACCGTGCGGCGCCTGCGTGCGCGGTTCCCGGAGCTCCAGGATCCGCCGTCGGACGACATCTGCTACGCCACTCAGAACCGTCAGGTCGCGATCAAGAAGGTCGCCAAGGATGCCGACCTCGTGATCGTCGTCGGTTCGGCGAATTCGTCGAACAGCGTGCGGCTCGTCGAGGTCGCGCTCGAGTACGGCGCCAAGGCCGCCTACCGCGTCGACTACGCCGACGAGGTCGAGCAGGCCTGGCTCGAGGGCGTCGAGACGGTCGGGGTCACCAGCGGCGCCTCGGTGCCCGAGGTGCTCGTGCAGCAGGTGCTCGACGACCTCGCCGCCGCGGGCTACCGCGACGTCGAGGAGGTCCGCACGGCGGAGGAGGACCTGCAGTTCTCGCTGCCCAAGGAGCTCCGGACGGATGCCGCCGGCAAGCGCGACGACCGTGCCCTCGGCGGCCGGAGCCGCGCATGAGCGACACGTCCGCCGACACCGAGCCCGACCCGCCGGTGCGGCCGGCCGCACCGCGTGCGGACTCGTCGCGGCCCAGGCCCCAGTTCGGCGAGTACGCCACGCCCGAGGAGCAGCGCGCGCGCATCCAGGAGCCCGCGCCGTGGCAACAGGAGCCGGTGGCGCCGGTCATGACGGACGCGCCCGCCCCTGGCATCCCCGCGTCGCCCGCGCCCGCCGAACGTCGTCCTCGTCCGGTGGACCGCATCGTGACGTTCGCGCTGCTCGCGTACGGCCTGGTCAACGTCGTCTCGTCGGTGCCCGCCTTCCTCGACTACGGCGCGTACGCCGAGACGCTGCTCTCCATGCTGGGTGTCGACGTGCAGATCACGGATCCGGCCGCGGGAAGGGCGTGGGGGGTCGCCGCCGTCATCGTCCTCGCGGTCGGCTGGTGCGCGACGGCCGTGGTCTCGTGGTGGAGCGTGCGCCGAGGACGGCTGACCTGGTGGATCCCGCTCGTGGGCGGCATCCTGTTCACGTTCGTCTCCGGCACGCTCATGGCCGTGCCCCTGATGAACGATCCGGCTGTGTGGCAGGCGCTCGTGGAGAGCGCGGGCGGCTGATCCCCGGGGTCACGCGGCCCACCGGTCTGCCACGATGCCGCATCGCAGGTCCATACTCGTGATGACGGCAGGGGCGTGGCGGCTCACCTGAACCTGCGGGTGCCACGTCTCGTGTCCTCTGCGGGAGGTGATGGATGCCGCACGACAGCGTGGAGAGTCGTGACAGCGCCGCCGGCCGCGATGCGCAGCGGCTTGCTGCTCTGTACGACGCCCACGCCGCACCGGTCTGGCGCTACGTCGTGCATCTGACCGGCGATCGCGCCGGCGCCGACGACATCGTGCAGGAGACGCTGCTGCGGGCGTGGCGAACGCCCAGGATCCTCGAGCAGGATCCCTCGACCACGCGCTCGTGGATGTTCACGGTGGCCCGTCACCTCGTCATCGACGAGGCGCGCAGCGCGCGGCGCCGCCGTGAGATCGGCGTCGCGGAGGTGCCCGAGCGCGCCGCGCCCGACGCGACCGACGCGCTGTTCGAGGCGATCCTCGTCGAGGAGGCGCTCGCCGCACTCACGACGGAGCACCGCGCCGTCGTCGTCCGCGCGTACTATCGCGGGCTCTCCGTCGCCGAGATGGCGGACGAACTCGACATCCCGCCCGGCACCGTCAAGTCGCGCCTGCACTACGGGCTGCGTGCTCTCCGGCTCACCCTTCAGGAGAAGGGGGTGACGCGATGAGCACCGACCACGTCCGCTTCGCCGACTGGGATGCCGCGTACATGGTGCGCGCGCTCAGCTCCGACGATCGCCGGCTGTACGAGGCGCACCTCGACGAGTGCCGCCTCTGCCGCGACGCGATCGCCGACCTCGCGCCCGCGCTGGGCCTCCTGGCGCGCGTGGGAGTGGACCGGGCAGAGTCGCTCCTCGACCCACCGGGCGACAGCGGCCCCGACCCGGCGGCCCGCTCCCGGATGGTGGCACGGGGCACGCGCAGCGCACGCCGTCGGAGGATGTTCGCCTGGGGCGGCGGGATCGCCGCCGCCGCGGTGCTCGCCGTGGTGGTCGCCTTCGCCGTCACGACCTCGGTCGTGCCGGCGGCGGTGCCGGAAGAGGTCGTCGCGCTCCAGCCGGTCACCGACGTGCCGCTGAGCGCGACCGTGGAGCTGACCGACGTCGCGTGGGGCACGCGGATCTCGATGGTCTGCGACTACCCGCCCAGCGACGATCCCTATGCCGACGATCAGGAATGGCCGTACGTGCTCGTCGTCACGTCGGCCGACGGCGCCACCAGCGAGCTGTCGAGCTGGCGCGCCGGGCCTGGATCGACCGCGCATCTGGATGCCGGCACCGCCCTCGACCGTGCCGACATCGCCTCGATCGAGGTGCGCGCGGTCTCGGACGGCCGCGTCCTGCTGCGCGGCGAGCCGGGGGAGTGAGCCGCCGTCGCCGGTGACGGGGTGAGACGACGGATGCCCCGACGCCGAGTCCTTCGCAGGACCGGTGCCGAGGCATCCGAGGTGTTGGGGGCGCGTGGCTCCCGAACAGAAGCCGTCAGGCGGCGAGGCTCTTGCCGGCGGAACCCAGCTGCTGTGTCGCCTCGACCACGCGTGCGGCCATCGCCGACTCGGCGATCTTGCCCCAGGCGCGCGGGTCGTAGGCCTTCTTGTTGCCCACCTCGCCGTCGACCTTCAGCACGCCGTCGTAGTTCTTGAACATGAAGCCGGCGACGGACCGCGTGAAGGCGTATTGCGTGTCGGTGTCGATGTTCATCTTCACGACGCCGTTCGCGACCGCCGTGGCGATCTCTTCGTCGGTCGAGCCGCTGCCGCCGTGGAAGACGAGGTCGAGCGGCTTGGGACCGGTGCCGAACTGCGCGGCGATTCCCTCCTGGATCTCGCCGAGGAGCTCGGGGCGCAGCTTCACGTTGCCGGGCTTGTAGACGCCGTGCACGTTGCCGAAGGTGAGGGCGGCGATCCAGCGGCCCTGTTCGCCGAGGCCGAGTGCTTCCACGACCTGCGAGACGTCAGCGGTCGTCGTGTAGAGGGCCTCGTTCGAGCCCTCGTGCTGGACACCGTCCTCTTCGCCGCCGACGACGCCGATCTCGACCTCGAGGATGGCGTTGATCGCCTTGAGGCGGGGGAGGAGCTCCTTCGCGATCTCGATGTTCTCGGCGAGCGGAACAGCCGAGCCATCCCACATGTGCGACTGGAAGATGGGGTTGCCGCCGTCGGCGACGACCTGCTCCGAGGCCTTGATGAGGGGCAGCACGAAGTCCTCGAGCGCCGGCTTCGGGCAGTGGTCGGTGTGGAGGGCGACGGTGATCGGGTAGCTCTTGGCGACCTCGTGGACGTAGGCGGCGAAGGCGAGTGCGCCGGTCGCGCGGGCCTTCACGGTGTGGCCGGCGAAGTAGTCGGCGCCGCCCGTGGTCACCTGCAGGATGCCGTCGGAGCCTGCTTCGGTGAGGCCCTGCAGGACGGCGTTGACCGACTGCGAGCTGGCGGCGTTGATGGCGGGATACGCGAAGCCACCGGCCTTCGCGCGGTCCAGCATGTCGGCGTACTGTTCCGGGGTGGCGACGGGCATGGGTGCTCCTAGATCTTCACGGGTCTGAAGGGGTGTCGGCTCAGGGCCGTTGATCCCTGCGGGCGTAACGCAAACTCTACCCAAGCCCCGGAGAGCGCACGGATGCCGGTGGCCCCCGCTGCCGTGGGAAACACCCGTCCCTGCGATATCGCAAAGAAACGCGATTCCTTCGCTTGCCGTTGAGTGAAATTCCCGTGAATCGGGCGAGAGGCTGGCTAGGCTGACCGCATGGTCAGCCTTACCGCGGATATGAGTCCTCTCCACCCCGATCGCAACCTCGCACTGGAACTCGTGCGGGCGACGGAAGCGGCGGCGATCCGCGCGGTGCCGTTCATCGGCCGCGGCGCCAAGGAGGCGGCCGACGGCGCGGCGGTCGACGCGATGCGTGCCTTCTTCACCACGGTGAACTTCGACGGGACGATCGTCATCGGCGAGGGCGAGAAGGACGAAGCGCCCATGCTCTACAACGGCGAGCGCGTCGGCAACGGCCGCGGTCCGCAGGCAGACGTCGCGGTCGACCCGATCGACGGCACCTCGCTGACGGCCGCGGGGCGCAACAACGCCCTCTCGGTGATCGCGGTCTCGGACCACGGCACCATGCTCGACGCCTCCAGCGTCTTCTACATGGACAAGCTCGTCACCGGACCCGCCGGTGTGGGCGTCGTCGACATCCGCCTGCCGATCGGCGAGAACATCCGCCTGCTCGCGAAGGCCCTCGACAAGCCCGTCGACGAGCTGGTGGTGTCGGTGCTGCACCGCCCGCGTCACGAGCGCCTCATCGAGGAGATCCGCGAGGCAGGGGCGGGCACGCGCCTGATGAGCGACGGCGACGTCGCCGGCGGCATCAACGCCGCCCGTCACAACGCCCGCACCGACATGTGCGTCGGTGTCGGAGGAAGCCCGGAGGGCATCGTCACTGCGTGCGCGATCAAGGCGCTCGGCGGGCACATCCAGGGCCGACTGTGGCCGCGCGACGACGACGAGAAGCAGCGGGGCGTCGACGCCGGTCTGCAGCTCGACGGCTACGTCTACGAGGCGGACGAACTCGTCAAGGGGAACAACACGATCTTCGTGGCGACCGGAGTCACCGACGGCGCCTTGGTCGCGGGCGTCCGCCGCGAAGGCGGATACGTCTACACCGAGAGCGTCGTGCTCCGAGGCGCGTCCGGCACGCTCCGCCGCATCTCGTCGGAGCACCTCGTATCGAAGTGGTTGTGACGCCTCACGCGGTGCCGGTGTGACAGGTGCGGCAGATGATGCGCCTGTGACTGTTTCGTGACCGCCGTCGCGGGGCGACTCTGGCAGAATCGACTGTGGTGTCGATGGCGACACGACGGTGTTCCCGAAGCGAGGAGTTGACGATGTCTGTGCAGTCCGCCGATCCGTCGTCGCCCCAGACGGGCGCACACGCGGTGGTCGCCAACGCGATCGATCCGGCACGCCGACCCGATGTACTGCTGCGGGTGCGGCGCGACGAAGGTCACGAGATCAGCGCCTGGTGGATGGTCGGCGCGTTCGTCGGCGTCTCGGCCGCGGTCATCGTGCTGCTGAGCTTCGTCCCCGGCGGCGCCTGAGTCCGCAGCCCGCGGCCGCGCCGCAGAGCGCAAGCGGCAGCTCGCGCCTCATTCGTTCGGCGCCGCGATGCGCGCGCGCACCTCGCCCAGTTCCGCGGTCACTGCGGCATCCGTGGTCGCCGGCGGAGGGTCGTCGATGCCGGCGAGCGTCTCGTCGAGCAGCTCCGTCGCCGTGAGCCGGCGCGGCGTCTTGTCGATCGTGGCCGGTTCGCTCACCGCGTCGAGCTTGGTCGCGTCGATACCGGGGAATTTGCGCGCGCTCACCAGCACGCGCGTCTCGAGCGATCCCGCGAAACGGTTGTAGCTGTCGACGGTCCGCTCGATCGCGCGGCGCAGGTCGTCGGCGTGCGAGGCGAGCGACCCCAGCCGCTCGTACAGCTGGTTGCCGAGGTCGAAGAGGACCCGCGCCTCCTGCGTCACATCCTGCTGGGTCCACGTGTACGCGACGGTCTTGAGGACGGCCCAGAGGTTCACCGGCGAGGCCAGCGCGACGCGCTTGCCGAACGCGTAGTCGAGCAGCGAGGCGTCCTCTTCGAGCGCGGCCGCGAGCAGCGACTCGCTGGGAAGGAAGCACACCACGAACTCGGGGCTGGAGGACAGGCCGGCCCAATAGGTCTTGCGGGCCAGCGCGTCGACGTGGGCGCGCACCGCCTTGACGTGCTTGTCGAGCAGGGTGCGACGTCGTGCCGCCTCGGCGCCCTGGGCCGTCAGCGGGATCGCACTCGCCTCGAGGAAGGCGTCGAGCGGCACCTTGGCGTCGACGGCGATGGCCTTGTCGCCGGGGAGGCGGATGACCATGTCGGGGCGGCCGGCTCCGGCATCCGTCGTGATCGAGGTCTGCAGATCGAAGTCGACGTGCCGGGTGAGCCCGGCGGCCTCGACGACCCGCCGCAGCTGCGTCTCGCCCCAGACGCCGCGCGTGCTGCCGGAGCGCAGAGCGCTCGCGAGCGACTCGGTGGTCGCGCGCAGTGCCTCGTCGGACTCGTGCGCGCGCCGCAGCTGCTCGGCGAGCGTGCCGAACTGGAGGTGCCGATCCCGTTCGAGGTCGTCGACCTTGGTGTGCATCGCGGCCAGCGTCTCTTGCACGGGAGCGAGGGCGCGCAGCACCGACTGCTCGCGCCGTTCGCGCTCCTCGCGCGCGGCCTGGTCGTGGCGGGCCTGGCTCGCGAGTTCACGGTAGAGCAGCTGCTGGTGCTCGAGCTGGGCCTGGACCCCCTGTCGTGCCGCCTCTGAGCCCGCGAGGCGTGCCGTGAGATCGGCCTGCTCGCGGGCCGCGCGCGACGCTCCGCGTGCGAGTCCCGCCGCCCACCCCGCCACGGCGCCCACGACGATGCAGGCGATCACCACCACACCGATCACGACTGCGTCCATGTCTCCAGAGTGGGGGATGCCTCCGACATGGCGGCCGTGCCGCGCGGCGGCGCGGCCGACGGGGACGAGACGGCCCTAGGCGACGGCGAACGAGATCGCGGGTGCGGCGGCGATCGCGATCTGCGACACACGCACGCCGACGGCCTCTGTGAGGGCTTCGATGTCAGTCGCGCCCACCCGGCGTGCGGCGTCGATCATCACGTGGGCGCAGGCCAGCGCGTCGGCGGTCGCGTTGTGATGGGGGAAGTCGGCGAAGCCGGCCTCTGCGGCGACGAACGGCAGCCGGTACGACTCGAGCCGGTACACCTTGCGCGCGACCTGGAGGCTGCACGCGTAGCGGTAGGCCGGGCAGTCGTCGCCCGTCGCGTCGCACGCGCGCTTGAGCACGGCCATGTCGAAGCCCGCGTTGTGCGCGACGAGGATGTCGTCGCCGGCGAAGGCGACGATGTCGGCGAGCTGCCGGCTCCAGGTGGCGGCGTCGGCGACGTCCTCGGGCTGGATGCCGTGGATGCGCACGTTCAGCTCGAAGAACACGTCGTGCCCCGCCGGCGGACGGATGAGCCAGCCGGTCTTCTCGACGATCCGGCCGTCGCGCACCCGCACGAGACCGACCGCGCAGGCTGACGCGTTGCTGGAGTTCGCCGTCTCGAAGTCGATCGCGGTGAAATCCAGTGGCACGTCCCCAGACTCACCCGGCCTGGGCCGCACCGGCGGAAGGCGCGCCGCACGAGGGCGTCGTCGTAGGGTCGGAGCATGGCCAGTCGCGAGGAGATGTCGCTGTCGTTCGGGTCCGCCGCCGGAGTCTACGAGTCAGGCAGGCCGGACTACCCGCGCGAGGCGGTGGACTGGATGCTGGCGCCCGTGCGCGAGCCCGGACGCGCGCTCCGCGTCGCCGACGTGGGCGCGGGCACCGGCAAGCTGACCCGCACCATCGTGGAGGCCGGCGCCGAGGTCGTCGCGATCGATCCCGACCCCGACATGCTCGCCGCGCTGCGCGCACACGTGCACGGCGTCCCCACCTTCGTGGGAACGGGCGAGCGGATGCCGCTTCCCGACGCGTCCGTCGACGCGGTGCTGCTCGGACAGGCGTGGCACTGGGTCGAGCCCGTCGCCGCCTCGGCGGAGGTCGGGCGCGTACTGCGCGCCGGTGGAGTCCTCGGGCTCGTCTGGAACATCCGCGACGAGTCCGACCCGTGGGTGGGGCGGCTCACCGCCGCCATGCATGGCAGCCACGCCGAGGAGATGCTGTCGGGCGAGGGCCCGCAGGTCGCCGCGCCCTTCGACGTACTCGAGGCGCGGTCGTGGCACTGGACCCGCTCACTCACGCGGGCGGCACTGCTGGACATGGTGGCATCGCGAAGCTACGTCATCACCGCCTCCGACGCCGACCGGAGCGCGATCCTCACCGCAGTGGGCCCGCTGTTCGACGAGCGCCGCATCACGGACGCCACCGGCACCGAGGTCGTCGACCTGCCGTACGTCACGCACGCGTACCGCGGCATCCGTCGCTGAGGCATCGCGCCGGGCGCGGCGCTCGAAGCGTCGACGCGCAGGCCGCTAGGTGCGTACCGCGCCGACGACGTGCCACGGACCGCTGCGGCCGCGGTACCGCGGTTCGAAGCCGCGTCGGCGCAGCACGTCGACCATCGCATCCGGGGCGTGGGCGAAGGCGCGGTACGGATTCCCCGTGAGCGCGTACACGGCGTTGATCGTGCGAGCCGCCAGACGGGCGAAGAGGCTGTGCGTCGGGTGGCTGAACACCACGGCGCGCCTTCCGCGTCCGGCCGCGGCGCCGAGCAGCCGTTCGTAGTCCGGGTAGCAGCAGACGACACGATGCAGCACCACGATGTCGGCCGGCTCGACGGCCTCGGGGGCGCTGGCGAGGTCGACCCCCAGCGTCCTCGTCACGCGAGCGCGCAACCCCGCCTCGTCGAGGAGTCGCGCGGCTTCGGGCTCGTACGCGGACGAGAGCTCGACATTGGTGGTGTGCGACGCGCCCCGCTTGAGCGCCTCGAGCTGGATATCGCCGATGCCACCACCGATCTCGAGCAGCGACGCACCGTCGAGACCCAGCGAGGCGGCGAACTCGAGCACCAGCCGCGCGCTCGGCGTGAGCCCCTCGCGCCGGTACCGCTGCGCGAGGCGGCGCGCGAACCGGGCGTTGAACTCGCGATCGAATCCGTCCGGTGCGTGCGGCGCACAGCACTCGTCCACGGGTTCAGTATCGCGGCGCGCCGGTGCTCGGGCAACGGCCTGATGCGGTGGCGCATCGACCCCGACTGACGCCCGGCAGGAGCGCAGCGGCGCGGGCCTCCGGCACGCGTCAACGTAGACTGGATGCCCGTGGCTCTCACCATCGGAATCGTCGGTCTCCCGAACGTCGGCAAGTCGACCCTCTTCAACGCCCTGACCAAGAACCAGGTGCTCGCGGCGAACTACCCGTTCGCGACGATCGAGCCCAACATCGGCGTCGTCAACCTGCCCGACCCGCGACTCGACACGCTGGCGGAGATCTTCCACTCCGAGCGCATCCTGCCCGCCGCGGTGTCGTTCGTCGACATCGCCGGCATCGTGCGCGGCGCTTCGGAAGGCGAGGGGCTGGGCAACAAGTTCCTCGCGAACATCCGGGAGGCGGACGCGATCGCCCAGGTGGTGCGCGGCTTCGACGACGACGACGTCGTCCACGTCGAGGGCACGGTCAACCCCAGGAGCGACATGGAGACGATCAACGCCGAGCTGCAGCTCGCCGACCTCGAGACGCTCGACCGCGCGATCACGCGGTACGAGAAGGAGGTCAAGGGCCGCAAGCTCGACCCGTCGGTGCTCGCCACCGCCGTCGAGGCGAAGGACGCCCTCGAGCGCGGCGTGCTGCTGTCGGCGTCGGGCATCGACCTCGCGCCGATCAAGGAGCTGGGCCTCTTGACGGCGAAGCCGTTCATCTTCGTCTTCAACGTCGACGAGGCGGTGCTGACGGATGCCGCGCGCAAGGCCGAGCTCGAGGCCCTGGTCGCGCCGGCCCATGCCGTGTTCCTGGACGCGAAGATCGAGTCCGAGCTCATCGACCTCGACCCCGAGGACGCCGCCGAGCTGCTCGCCTCGACCGGCCAGGACGAGTCCGGTCTCGACCAGCTTGCCCGCATCGGCTTCGACACGCTCGGGCTGCAGACCTACCTCACGGCGGGCCCGAAAGAAGCCCGGGCCTGGACGATCGGCAAGGGCTGGAAGGCACCGCAGGCCGCCGGCGTGATCCACACCGACTTCGAGAAGGGCTTCATCAAGGCCGAGGTCATCTCGTTCGACGATCTCGTGGCGACCGGATCGATCGTCGAGGCGCGTGCGAAGGGCAAGGCCCGCCTCGAGGGCAAGGACTACGTCATGCAGGACGGCGACGTCGTCGAGTTCCGGTTCAACGTCTGACGCCCCCACCGCGTCCGGCCGGGCGCGGGCTACTCCCCAAACGTGCACGCGAGAGGACCCAGAAACCTTGGCTGAAACCCAGATCTTCGAGCCCGACGGCCGCGCGATCCCGTACGTCGACGAACGGGCCGACGGCCCGGCGCTCGTGCTCATACCCGGGCGCGGCTTGAACATCAGTTACCTCGGCCCGCTGACGCATGCCCTCGCGGAAGAGGACTTCCACGTCGTCCGCATCGGCCCCCGTCATCCGCGTGCTGCCGTCGACCAGGTGGTCTCGATGCACGACCTGGCGCAGGACGTCGTCGACGTGATGGAGCACCTCGGACTGGCGAGCGCCTGGGTCGGCGGTCACGCCTTCGGCGGCTCCGTCGCGCGGGCGGTGTCGCTCGATCACCCGGGACGCGTCAACGGCGTGCTGCTGCTCGGGGTCGAGGGTGCGGTGGCGACCGATGAGCTGAGCTCGGACGTGTCGGAGATCCCGGCGCAGGCGCGCGACGCCGAGGTCGAGTCGATGCAGCGGGCGGCGCTGGAGGCGACGCCCGAGCTCGAATGGTCCTCTCTGGCGCCGGCCGTGCCGGTGCTGGTCGTGCAGGGCACCGAGGACCGCATGACCCCTCCGTCGAACGGCGAAGAGCTGCAGGCGTCCGCGCCCGATCGGGTGAGCGTCACGCGCGTCGAGGGAGCCGGGCACCTGTTCCCGGTGACCCACGTCGGTGCGACCGCGTGGCCCATCGAGGACTACCTCGACTGGGACTGAGCCGTTCCGCAGCGCGCTCGCGCCGACAGAAGCGTCGAGCTAGCGGCCCTGACGCTTCTTGAACGGCTTCGGCTGCCCCTTCACCGCCGGAGCCCGACCCTTGCCCTTCGAGGCCTTCGCCTTGCCGCCGGCGGGCACCTTCGGCTTCGGCGCGGCGGCGGGGGCCTCGGCGATCCGGCGCTTCGCCTCCTCGAGCAGCAGCACCCCCGCCGGCGTCAGGGTCCAGGTGGGCTTGCTGCGGGTGACGAGCGGGTGCCCGACCTCCGCCTCGAGCTTGTCGATCGACGAGTACAGAGACGCGAGCGGGATGCCGAGGCGATCGGCAGCACGCGGGAAGTGCAGGTCTTCGGCGACGACGGTGACGAACCGTTCCAGGTGAGTGATGTTCACAGCGAGCCTTCCGTTGCCTGCGCCTTCAGGATACGGGCGTGCCGGCATCCGGACCGCCGCCGGGCGGACGTCCGACTGCTGCCAAACGTGCACGTGATCCGGCCAGCAGTGCGGCAGGCGGCGCGGATCCGCAGGCGGCCGCGCGGAGGTCGGCGACAATCGGAGACGACCCGCTCGCAGCCCCGCCGGCTCGACCGATGAACGGAGCACCATGATCACCATCCACCTGCGCTACGAGATCGACCCCGACAAGCTCGAGGAGTTCACGCAGTACGGCCGCGAGTGGATCCGGCTGGTCAACGGGCTCGGCGGCACCCACCACGGCTACTTCCTGCCCAGCGAGGGGGACAGCGACGAGGCCTTCGCGCTGTTCACCTTCCCGTCGATGGCGGACTACGAGGCCTATCGCATCGCCTCCCGCACCGATCCGGAATGCCTGGCGGCCTTCCAGTTCGCGCGCGACACGCAGTGCATCCGCCGCTACGAGCGACGCTTCCAGACCCCGGTCTTCGACTGACCGCCGGGCGGTGGCCTCACCTCACGCTCGCGAGCGCCGCGAGACGTGCCCGTCCGGCGGCGATGTTCTGCTTCAGGCGGTCGCGCGCCGCGAGGACGGACGGATCGCCGGCGAGGTCGGCAGGGATGCGGGCAGGGTTGAGCGTCGTGGCGTTCGACCACTCCCGCAGGTCGGTCTCCCTCGTCATCGCGAGCGACGCATCGCCGCCGATCACCTGCATCGTCGTCCAATCCGTGGGCGTGTTCGCGTACGGCGACGGCCTGCACACGCGGTTCTTCTCGTCGTCGTCGTCGCGCGTGGCCTCGACGTAGCCGGCGAGCGCGGCCCCGAAGCACGGGAACCCCACCCGGACCGGCTGCGGGGTGATCGCCTCCGCGGTCCAGATCGACCGCAGACCCGGGTATTTGAGGCCCTCGGCCGCGCAGTGCACCACGAGCGTGTCGGCGGGGACCCGCACGTCGCCGTCGGCGAAGCGCAGGCGTCCTGGACCGATGGCGCGCAGGTGACCGCGGCGGACGACGTCGTCGATCGTCCGGACGAGGTCGAGCTCCCACGTCGCGAGAGTGGGGGTCTTGGCCATCGTCGGCGTCACCGTCGCGTCGATGCGGAGCATGATCCCGGCATCCTCCATCCGGAGGAACACGTCGTCGGGGCTGGTGGCTTCCGCCGCGGCGGCCATCGTGTCGGCGGCCATGCCCAGGAAGACCGCGGGATCCGGCTGCACGACCGCGCGGTTGAGCAGCCACGCATCGCGCGGTCGCACCCAGGTGATCTCGTTCGGTGACACGCCGTTCTGCAGCAGCCACACGCACGTGTCGGTGGCGGTCTTGCCCGCCCCGACGATGACGTAGCGCTCGGGGGCATGCGAGATCCGGACCAGGTCGTTCACGGCGATGACGTGGGCGCCATCCGCGACGGCGAACGGCGGGGGCGTGAGGAACGGGATGTCGGGCGACAGGTACGCGGCATCCACCACCCGCGCCCGGGGCGCGCGGAATCGCCGTCCGCTCAGCAGCGATGCGAACCTGCGCTCTCCCAGGTACTCGGAGCGCCCGTGGAACACGACCTGCCCGGTCCCCGTGAGACGGGTCAGGACGCGGGCGTAGTACTCCGTGACCTCGGCTGCGCGCGCTCGTTCGTGCAGCCCGCGCTCGGGGCCATCGGACTGCACACGTCCGCCGCCCAGCAGTGTCGAGGCGACCCCGTAGAAGGCCGAGGCCTGATGCAGCCGCACGAACCCGTAGGCATCGAGCCAGTGGCCGCCCGCGCCGTGGCGACGGTCGACGATCGCCACCGAGACGTCGGCGTGGGCGGTGAGGGCGTCCACGAACGCCATTCCCATCGCTCCCGCGCCGACCACCAGGTAGTCGACGTCGACGATCTCCTCCATGCGCTCATCAGAGCAGTGGCAGTGATCGGCGTCAATGGGCGGTCCCCGCGCTACACCGGCCGGTGCCCAGGGGCAAGAGCGACGGCGAAGTCGCCTGACGCACCGACAATGGGCAGGTGAGCGACGACGAGGGTCAGGGGACGGCGGCGCCATACGCGTCCACGTCCGTCGAGCGTCTTCCGCACCCGGAACCCCACCGGGCCGTCGTCCTCGTCGTGGGGGTGGTCGCGACGGTCGCCTTCGTGGTGCTGCGCTTCGTCGTGGCGCTCGGGGGGCACGAACCGCTCCCGGCCGACCTGTGGTGGCACGACGTCATGCTGGCGACCCTCGGTGAGGTCGGCATCATCGCGGCATGGGTGCCCGCCGTCGTCGGTGGCACGATCGGAGTCATCGTGATCGGCATCCTCCTCGTGGCGATCTTCGTGTGGCAGAGAAGACGATGGGATGCCGTGACGCTCGCGAGCGCCATCATCGTGGTCGTCGCGATCGGCGCGCCCATGGCCGCCGTCATCGCGCGCGTGCGGCCCGAGGACTCGCTCGCCGAGAGCGTCGCCACGTCGTTCCCCTCCGGTCATACCGCCGTCGCGACGACGATCGCGGTCACCCTCGGGCTGCTGCTGCGGCGCTGGTACGTATGGCTCCTCGGCGCGTTCTGGGTGCTCTACATGATGTGGAGCCGGACCTATCTGCACGCGCACTGGCTGAGCGACGTCATCGCCGGAATGCTGGAGGGCGCCGCTGTGGCGACGCTGGTGTGGAGTGCCGTCCAGGCCTACCGGATCCGCCGGGCGACACCATCCACGCGCGTGGCGGTGTGATGCCTGGATCCCGCCCGATTGCAACCCCCTCCGCCGGGTGCCGGCACCTGGATACGCTTCGGCCATGACCACGGCCAAGAACGCGGCGCGCACCGCGACGGAATCGCCCGTCTTCCGCACGATCGCCCGCATCGGCTACGTCGTGCTCGGCGTGCTGCACATCGTGATCGGCGTCATCGCGATCTCGGTCGCGATGGGCGGCGGGGGCGAGGCGGACCAGGGTGGGGCGATGCAGACGATCCGGGATTCTCCTGCCGGCACGGTGCTCCTCTGGGCGATCGTGGTCGGGCTCGTGGCGCTCGCCGCGTGGCAGATCGCGGAGGCCTTTCTTGCGCGGGACGCCGACGCCAAGAAGAAGTGGGGTCATCGGGTGAAGTTCGCCGGCACCGCGGTGGTCTACCTCGCGATCGCCTTCACTGCGCTCGTGTACGCGCTGGGCGGCCAGTCCGACTCCTCGCAGTCGTCGCAGAGCCTCAGCGCGCAGCTGATGGCCAGTACCGGCGGCCTGATCCTGCTCGTGCTGATCGGACTCATCGTGCTCGCCATCGGCATCGCCTTCGTCGTCCGCGGGTTCACCCGGGCCTTCGAGAAGAACCTGGACCTTCCGGCCGGTGCCGTCCGCACGGGGATCGTGACGTTCGGCGTCGTGGGCTATGTCGCGAAGGGCGTCGCGGTCGCCGTCACCGGAGCGCTCTTCGTCGTCGCGGCGTTCACCCATGACCCCGAGAAGGCCGGGGGACTGGATGGCGCCCTCCATACGCTTGCCGAGCTGCCGTTCGGGCCGCTGATCCTCTGGGTGGTCGCGGCGGGGCTGATCATCTACGGCCTGTTCTGCTTCGCCCGTGCCCGCTTTGCGCGGATGTGAGCGACTCCGCCGCTGCGCCGTCTCGCGATCAGCCGCTCTCCGGCCGCCTGTCCTCTGACGCCGCGACGCTCGGGCGGCCCCACTGCGCGTCATCCAGCGCCGATGTCGCGGCACGGCGCCCCTCGGCGATGAGGCGCGGCACGTCGGACATCGTCCACTGCGCCATGCCTTCCATCTCGGGCTGGACGAGCACGACCGACGGGTCCTCGACGAGTTCCGTCGTGCGGGTGACGGTGCGCATCATTCGCACGTTCTCCCACTTCGCGTGCAGTCGCACCACGATGACGCGGGACGCGCCGAGCGCGCGGGCGGCCGCGACCGGCACGTTGTCGATCATCCCGCCGTCGGCCAGCAGCTCGCGGCCCCGACGTACCGGCGGGAGCAGGCCCGGGACGGCGACCGTCGCCCGCAGCGCGAGGCTCAGCGGACCACTGTCGAGGATCACGCCGCGCCGGGTGCGGAGGTCGGTGGCGAACGCCGCGAAGCGACGCGGCAGATTCTCGATGAGGGGGTCCGCGCCGAGTGTCCGCGAGACGGCGTCGACGATGGCGGTCGTGTCGAGCAGGCCCCACCGCGGAGCCAGCGACCAGCGTGCGATCGCGCCCCAGCGGAATCCCCGTGTGGCGCGGTCGAGGGCGTCCAGCTCGACGCCGGCGCCGTAGGCGGCGCCGACCAGGGCGCCCGAGCTGGTTCCCGTGACGATCCCCGGCTGGATGCCTCGCTCGGCCAGGACCTGCAGGACGCCCACGTGCGCGGCGCCGAAAGCGCCGCCGCCGCCGAGCACGAGCCCGAGATCAGGGTCGTCGCCCACGTGGTCCTCCACTCGTCGTGCGCAGCCAAGCTAGCACCGCGCAGATGGGTGGCGACTGTGGATGCGCGCGATCTCGCGGTGGCCTTCGATCCGCGATCAGGCGGGACGGATGCCGAGCTCGTTGTCCGAGCCGCGCGGCGCCGCCTGCGAGGGGCTCGGGTCGAGCATCGATCGCGCCAGCAGCGCCGCACCTGCCACGGCGGCGGGCATCGTGGCCACGGCGCCGAGCGGCACCAGGAACGTGAGCTGCGTGGCGACGCCGAAGCCCAGCACGCGAGCGCGGTGGCGGCGCATCAGCTGCCGCCGCGCAGGCCGGGCCATGCCCCGCGCCGTGAACGCCCGTGACGTCAGCTCGTCGGCCACCAGCCAACCGGTGAGGGTCACGCCGAACACGGCGCTCAGCGCGCCGCCCACCACCGGCACGAGCCCGATGAGCGCGGCGAGGAGGGCGACCCCCAGCCCGCGGCCGATGAGCGACAGCCCGTCGGCGACCGAGCGCCAGAATCCGTAGCGGGCATCGGGAGGGGCGGCTCCGGCATCCGTCTCCACGGCCCTCCAGATGCGCTCGTAGAACGGGTCGCCGACGAGCAGCGTGACGGCGGTGAACGTGACGACGACCAGCACGAGCGCCGCCCCGAGAAGCGCCGTGCCGACGGCGATGCGGAAGACCGTCGCCCACAGGCTGGGCCAGCCGTCGGCGAAGGGCGTCATGGCGTCCGTGAGCCCGGGCAGCGAGGCGCTGAGTGCGATCAGGCCCGCCAGGAACAGGGCGCCGACGATCGCGGCGGGCAACAGCCCCAGCATCATGAGGCCGGGACGGCGCCGCCACGTGGCGAAGCCACGGCCCAGGAGGGCCACCCCTCTGACGAAGTCGCGCATCGGCCTCAGCCTACGGTCGAATCTCGGCATCCCTCGCGGCGAAGCCCTCGATGCCTTGTGCGGGGCCGACAGGTATCGGCGGCCGGGCGATCAGTGCGAGGGCGCGGTCGCGTGCGTGACGGATGCGAGCACGTCCTCGAGGAACGTCGCGACGATCCGCGCGTCGCCGGATGTGAGTTTCGCAGCGATCGAGCGCAGCCGCATCGTGAGCGGATCCAGGTGGTCGAGGTCGATGTCACTGTCGAGCGGCCGCACGAGCTTCTTGCGGCGGTCATGAGGGTGACCGTGCACGACCACGAGTCCGCGGGCCACCAGGCGATCGATGAGAGCAGTCCCGGAGGCGGGCGACAGATGCAGCGCGCGCGCGATCCTTCCGGGCGTGACCTCTTCGGAATCTCGGCGCTCAAGCAGATACCGCATCGCGGCGCGATCGGTCTCGGTCATCCCGCTCTGCTGTTCGCGCTGGCGATTGAGCTTCGCCTCGGCAAGACGGAGATGCTCGAGGATGCCGGCGACATCAGGTCGGCTGCCCTCCGTCGATGCGGATGCCCCCGTGTGATCTACCACGACCTGGCCCCTCTCTGCCCTGTGCGTCACCGCGGCGCAGGGAACCTATTGCACCATGAAATTCACGTGAATGAAACACTCGATGGCAGAACTCTCATCGTCGAATAGTTCGATGACGAACTATTATGGAGCGCAGGCCTTCGGAAGGAACAGCACCATGGCTGAACTGATCTACGGTGCCGAGGGCGATCCGGTCCACATGCCGGAGCATCTCCTCGCACACGTCAAACTCGTCGTCGCTACCAAGCTGCGCCGCAACGAGAGCTTCATGCTGACCTGGCGACACCCCGACGGCAGTGGCCGTTCGTCAGTGTGGCTGGAGCCGTCCATCCCGCTGCGCTTCGTGTTCGAGACGATCGAAGAACCGGCGATCGATCACGCTCTCCTCGCGAGCCTGGCGGCCGCCGCCAGTTCCAACGGCGGACTCGTCCTCGACCTCGCGGACGTCCGTCTGCTCGGGGCGTCGGGCGAGGGCCCGCCCCCGCAGCCGCGGGAACGACCGGAGGTGGCGCAGCCCGCCGCCTGACCGCGTTCGCCTCGTCGGACTGCCTTCGGAAAGGGCACGCGGACGGCTCGCAGGTCCGCTGTCAACCCCTTTGCCCTGGATGCCGCGAGGCCGCATCCTCAGAGCGCAGGAGGATGACGATGCCGGAACCCATCGCCGACGAGGACGTCGTGCAGAGGCCGACGCCGGACGAGCCATCGGCGCCGGAGTCGTCCCGCGCAACCGGGCCGAGCGAGCGCTCGGCGCGCGGCGACGCCGCCGAGCGGCGCCGTGAGCGCCCCTGGCTCGAGCACCCCTGGTGGGGACCCATGCCGGCGGACAGGCATGAGTGAGAGCGCAGAGGCGAACATGCGCGACGACGTCCACCAGCTCGTGCTGACCCCTCTCGCCGATCGCGCGTGGCGGCTGCGCGACCAGGCGATCGACCGCGGCGATCCGTCCAGCCTGGTCGCATATGTGGAGCTGCGCGACGACGGCATCTACGAAGCCGTCTGGGTGTCGGTCGGCTGCGGCACCGCCCGGTTCGCGTCGCTGGAGATGCTCTTCCTCGCCGCCGTGCAGATGCTGGAGCAGTGCCGCAGTCTCGGCGCGCTCAAGCCCGATCCGATCCCGCACCGCCCGCCCGCGCACGCGTGAGGCCATCGTCGTGTCGGCGGCCGGTGGCAGGATGGGGCCATGCCTGAGTCGCCAGAGGTCGAGGCTCTCGCGCGGTTCCTCGCCGACGAGGCATCCGGTCGTGAGATCCGCGCCGTCGATGTGCTGGAGTTCCGCACGGTCAAGACGCGCAACGCGCCGCCCGCCGGCATCGCCGGACGCAGCATCACCGGTGCGGTGCGTCATGGCAAGCATGTCGAACTCCTCCTCGAGGAGAAGAGTCTCGTGGTGTCGCTCGGCCGTCACGGGTGGATGCGCTGGCTCCGCACAGACTCAGAGGGCGCCGACCTGCCGGCCGAGGCGCCGCCGGCCCTCGCCACGCTCGATCTGTCGGGCGACGTCTCGCTGCAGGTGACGGATGCCGGATCCTGGGTGTCACTCGGCCTGTTCGTTGTCGACCGCGCCGACGAGGTCCCCGCGATCGCGAAGCTCGGCCCCGATCCGGCTGACCCCGCCTTCACCCGCGCCCAGTTCGACGCTGCACTCGGCGGGCGCCGGAAGCAGGTCAAGGCCATCCTCCAAGAGCAGGAGTCGCTCGTGGGCATCGGCAATGCCTACTCCGACGAGATCCTCCATGTCGCCCGCCAGTCGCCGGTGACGCACGCCGCGGCCCTCGACGCGGCGGCGACCGATCGCCTGTTCGAGGCGACGGTGACGACGGTCCGAGACGCCATCGCCGCTCGGAGCGGAGTGCCGATCGACCAGTTGAAGGCGCAGAAGGTCGCCGCCATGCGCGTGCACGGGCGCAGCGGTGAAGCATGCCCGGTCTGCGGCGACACGATCCTCGATCTCACGTTCTCCGGCACGGCCGCGCAGTACTGCCCCACCTGTCAGAACGGCGGAGCGCCGCTCTGACATCGCGCCGCGGAGCGCCCTCGTGGTCCGCGGACCTGGGTAGCATGGACGGCATGACGACTTCGCAGCAGCCGGCCCCTGTCACGCTCGCGCCGGTTCCCGACGACAAGAACCTCCTCACCGTCGTCGACTCCGCGGGCTCGTGCTGCGGCGGCGGCAGCTGCAGCATCGACTGACCTGACGCTCCCGAACACCGCGACGCGCCGTCGATGACCGACGAACAGCTCCAGATCACGCCGCGCGTGGGTCGCATCCTCATGTCGGAGGAGGCGATCTACGGACTGATCCTGGTCTCGGGCATGATCGTCGTCAGCGGATCCTCGACCGGCACGGCCGTCGACGCCCTGATCACCGTCGGTGTCACGGTGGTCGTGTTCTTCGCCGCCCACGTCTTCGCCGGCACGCTCGGTCGCCTGGCCGCCACGGACGGGAAGGCCGGGCTGCGCGCAAGCCTTCGCGCCTCTGCCCATCAATCGGGCGGCATGCTCCTCGCCGCGGTGCCTCCGCTCATCATCCTGCTCCTCGGAGCGACACGGGTGATCGACGACAGCCTCGCCCTCTGGGTGGCGCTCATCGTCAACACCGTGCTCCTCGGAGCACTGGGGTGGATCGCCGTGGCGCGCTGGAGCACACACTGGCTGCCGCGCATCGTCAGCGCCGTGGTCACCGCCGCGTTCGGCGGAGTGCTCATCCTGCTGAAGGCGGTCATCCACCACTGACGCGCGCAGCGTCGCCCGGTGATCGCAACGCCGCGATGAGCTCCGAGGTGAGCCCCGGCACGTCGTCGACCGGAACGGCCAGAGCAAGCAGCGCCCGGCTGAAGAAGTTGCGCGCGGCCGCGGCGAGAGTGATGTCGACGATCTCGCGGTCCGTGAACCCCACCTCGCGCAGGCGGCCGGAGTCGGCGTCTGTCATGGCCGCGGCATCCGTCGACAGCTTCTCGGAGTAGGCGACCACGGCACGGTCTCGCTCGTCGAGGTCGGCCCCGACGCCGTCGCGCGCGAGCTGCGCCAGCTGGTCCTCGTCGAACAGGCCGGCACGCAGACTCCTGCGCCCGTGCGCGAGGAGGCAGTGCTCCGAGCCGATCGCGCGCGCCGCGCCGAGCGTAGCGAGTTCGTAGGTGCGCAGGCCGATCGACGGCACGATCGCCCGTATCAGGGTCTCGAAGGCCTGGTGCGCCTCGGGGTTCACCGCCATCGCCCGGGTGTATGCGAAGACGAAGCCGTCGCCGCTCAGGTCGCTGTCGTACATGTCGGCGACATGGCCGGCGGCGCCGTCGAGGTCTGGAGTGCTGACGATCATTGTCGGGCCTTCCCGTCGGATTCGGGCGCAACCAGAATGGCGGACGCCCCACCCCCTGTCGAGGGGTGGGGCGTCCGCCTGATACCGGGAACGGCGCGGCTGCGCGATCAGTGCCCCATGGGCGCGCCCATCGGCTGGTCGGCCGGCTTGCGGATGAGGAATGCGCCGACGAGCAGCGGCAGCGACAGGAACGCGGCGGTGAGGAACGCGGCGTGCGTTCCGGCCGCGCCCGCGGCGATCTCATCGGCACCCGACGATGTCGCGCCGGCGGTCGCTGCGGCCATCACGCCGAACATCAGCGCGATGCCGGCGGCACCCGCGACCTGCTGCACGGTGCCGACGACCGCCGAGCCGTACGAGTAGAACTTCGGCTGCAGCGACGCGAGCGACGCCGTGAAGAGCGGCGTGAACGACAGCGCCAGGCCGATCGACAGCACCGTCTGCGCCACCGCGACCAGCCACACCGGCGTCGCGGAGCCGAAGCTCGTGTAGAACCACAGCATCGCGCTCGTGATCACGGCGCCGGGCACCAGCAGCACCGTCGTGCCCCAGCGGTCGTAGATGCGACCGATGAACGGGCCGGCGAGACCCATCGCGATCGCTCCCGGCAGCACCACGAGGCCCGTGGTGAGCGGGTCGACCTGCAACACGTCCTGGACGTAGAGCGGAACCACGGTGATGGCGCCGAAGAACGCCATCGACATGATCGCCATCTGGCCGATCGACAGCGAGAAGTTCGCGCTGCGGAACACGCGCAGGTCGAGCAGCGCGTCGTCCTTGCGCTGCAGCACGAGCTGGCGCCAGCCGAACAGGCCCAGCGCGACGACGCCCACCGACAGCGACACGACGAGCGTCGTGGTCGAGGCGGCGCTCGCGGCCGCGGCATCCGCTCCAGTGCCGTGACCACCGGCGCCCAGCTGGCTGAGACCGAAGACCAGGCCACCGAAGCCGAGCGCCGAGAGGATGACCGAGAGGATGTCGATGCGAGCGTGCGTCGTCTCGCCGAGGTTGTGGATCCAGCGCGCACCGACGACGAGGGCGACGATCGCGATGGGCAGCACGATGCCGAAGATCCAGCGCCACTCGAAGTTGTTGAGGATGGCGCCCGCGAGGGTCGGGCCGATCGCCGGAGCGAGCGAGATCACGATGCTGACGCGGCCCATCATGCGGCCGCGGATGGCCGCCGGCACGACGGTCATGAGGGTCGTCATGAGCAGCGGCATCATGATGGCGGTGCCCGACGCCTGCACGACGCGCGCGACGAGCAGCATCGGGAAGCCCGGCGACAGGAACGCGAGGAGCGTTCCCGTCGAGAACAGCCCCATCGCGGCGACGAACATCGTTCGCGTGGTGAATCGGCGCAGCAGGAAGCCGGTGATCGGGATGACCACGGCCATGGTCAGCATGAAGGCGGTCGTCAGCCACTGAGCGGCCAGCGCCGTGATGCCGAGGTCGGTGATGAGGTGCGGGATCGCGACGCCCATCGTGGTCTCGTTGAGGATCGCGACGAATGCGGCGGCGAGGAGCAGCCAGATGACGCGGCTCTCACGGGGACCGAGCTTGGGTGTGGCGCCCGGCGCGGTGGCGCGGGGGACAGCGGAGATGCTGCCCGTTCCGGGGGTCGTATCGATGGCGGCCATAGGTCGTCTCCTCGAGGCTCGGATGGACAGCGAAGTGCCACCCGAGGATGGCAAGCTCTCACCATAACCTCAGGTTCCGACATCCCATTCCCGATTCAGGGAACGTCAGCCGGCGTCGGGGCGACCGTTCGGATCAGCTGCCGGAGCGCCGCGGCTCCGTGTCGTCCCACCGCTCCGAGCCGATCGCGTCGGTCGGCTCGGCCTCGGGTTCGCGGTCCTCGAGGTTCTTCGGGAGCGGGTTGACGATCTCCTCGTGCGGGATGGCCTTGAGGGCGTCGATCTCCTCGCGCAGCTCGGCGAGGTCGCTGCCGTCGTGTTCGGGGGCGTCGGGAGTCGAGGTCATGGCACGAGCCTAGCGTCGGCGGCGCTCATTAGGCTGGCCATGTG